>DASQAM010000114.1:0-15780 GCA_035635735.1 Gemmatimonadales bacterium
CTCGTTGAGGAGCCGGTCGCGCAGCGTGGGATCCATGGTGATTGGGGGCACGCGATCGAGCACCGTATTGGCGCGGTTGATGATCCCGTACGCGCCGCCCCACATGTCGCCCATCGGCCATTCGCCGGAGTCGAAGATGTAATCTGCCATGCGGTGGCCGTCGGACCCGAACCGGGGACCCGCAAAGATGTCGTCGGTGGCGATGTCCGAGATGTACCAGAACCCCAGCCAGTACGACCACTTGGTCCACTCGTACACGGCATTGGTCGCCGCGACCGCGTCGGACGAGGTCTTGTAGAAGTTTTCCGGCGTGAGCACGTCGGACGGGCTCGGGTCGAGGAAGCTGTCACACGACGTCGCGAAGGCGAGCGCCGCCAGCGCGCCGAAGGCAGAGAATCGTGTAGTCGGTCGCATAGGATGGCTCCGTTTCGCCTAGAAGCCGGCCGTGAAGCCGAAGGTGATCTGCCGCACCTGGGGGTACGTCCCAAAATCGATCCCCTGCGCGAGATTCGTCGTCGCGTACTCGCTGATCTCCGGATCGTAGCCGGTGTAGTTCGTGACGGTGAAGAAATTCTGCGCGCTGACGTACAATTGGAGCCGCGTCATGCCCAGATGCATCGCGTCCAGCCAGGCGGTGGGGACATTGTAGCCGAGCCGGAGATTCTTGCCGCGCAGGTACGAGCCGTCCTCGACGAACAGGTTCGATTCGCGGCTCTGGAACGTGTTGCCGATCTTCGGGTCTGGAATGCCGGGTCCCCCGGTCATCACGTCCTGGAGCTGATTCATCGTGCCGCCGGCGGTGGTGAGCAGCGACCGATTGATGTTGTAAATCTTATTTCCCACCGACCACTGCAGGAACACCGAAAGCTCGAAGTTGCGGAAGGTGAACCGATTGTTCACTCCACCCGTGTATTTGGGCTCCGCGTTGCCGAGGATCCTCCGATCGCCCGGGCTGTCCTTCCCGTCACCGTCGAGGTCCTTGTACACCGGCCGCAAGTGACCTAGACTGTCAGGCGCCAGACCCGCGTACACCCAGCCGTAGAACGAATTGATCGGCTCTCCCACCTTGAGGACCGTCGGGTTCTGGTGCGCGCCGCCGCCCACGTACTGGAAGGCTTGCACGATGATGTCGTCCCCGCCGAGATTCAGCACTTTATTTCGGTTCAAGGCGAGGTTCAGAGTCGTCTGCCACACGAGTCCTTCCCCGGTCAGGTTGTTCGTGGTCAGACTCACCTCGAATCCGCGGTTCTGGACGCTACCAATGTTCTGCAGCGACGTCGAGAATCCCGTCGTTTGAGGGACGGATACGTAGTACAGCAGGTCACGTGTCTTCTTGTAGTAGTAGTCGGCAGTGACGGAGACCCTGCTCCGGAGCACTGTGGCGTCGATGCCGAAATCCACTCCGTCGGTCGTCTCCCACTTGAGGTTTGGGTTCGCGAGGGTGAACGGCGCGAAGCCGATCGCCCGCTCGCCACCGAATACGCTCACGGTGTTGTTGAGCAGAGCGAGCGAGCTGTAATTCCCGATGTCCTGGTTCCCCGTCCGGCCATAGCTGGCGCGCAGCTTGAGATCATTGAACACGCCAAGCCGCTTTACAAACGCTTCGTCTGAAGCGCGCCACGCGAACGACGCGGCGGGGAAGAATCCGTATCGGTGGCCGGCGCCGAATTTCGAGGAGCCGTCCACCCGGCCCGACACCGTGAACAGGTACTTGTCGGCAATACTCCAGCGCACTCGGGAGAAGTACGACAGGAGCGACGAGTGCGGCGCCGGCGTCGACACGCTCAGGAACGTCTTCGCCGTGTTCAGGCCGTTCACGCCGAGGGCGTCGGTCAGGAAGGTCCTGGACGACCCCGCGATCTGCGCGGTGGTCGAGCGCTGCATGGTCGTGCCGCCCAAGACGTCGAAGTTGTGCAGCGTCCCGAGCCGCCGCTGGTAGTGGATTGTGTTCTCGAAGGTCCAACTCAGCGTCTCTGCCTCGCCGCGTCTCCCCTCCCCGCCGCTGTTGAGCCCCGGCAGCACGGTCGAGGGCGAGTAGTAGTCCTGTACCGAGTTGAGGAAATCGACCCCCACCGTACTCCGGAGCGTGAGCCCATCGCGGACATCATACTCGGCAAAGGCATTGCCGATCACCCGGTTGTCGCGCTCCTCGTTGGTGATCGCGATTGCGGTCGCAACCGGATTCGTGAACGGATACCCGGTGAGAGGATCGGTCCCGTTGAAGTACTCGCCCCCCGTCACCCTGACGGGAAGCGTGGGTGAAGCAGTCAGGGCATCCAAAATCACCGATGCCGCGCCGCCGTTCGGCAACACGTGCGCGTGCGAGCGGCTCAGGCCGAGGCGGTTTCCGATCCGGAACTTTCGGCTGATGTTGCGATCGAGGTTGAGACGGAAGGACCCGCGAGTCATGTCGGAGCCGATCACGACGCCGTCGTTCTGCAACAGGCTCCCTGAGACATAGTACGTAGTGCTCGTGTCGCCCCCCGACATGGCGAGATCGTAATTACGCATCGGCGCGTTCCGGAAGATCGCGCTCTGCCAATCGGTCCCTTGGCCCAAGGCCGAGACCTCCGCTGGCGTATAGAACGCAGGCTGGCCAGCGTTGGCGCGCGCGGTATTCACCATCTGGGCGAACTGCGTCGCATTGAGGATCGGGAGCGTCCGCCGCACTTCCTGAATACCGTAGTACGAGCCGAACGAGACCGCGTTCTGTCCCGTGCGCCCGTGCTTGGTGGTGATCAGTACCACGCCGTTCGCCGCGCGCGCGCCGTAAATCGCCCCGGCCGCCGCATCCTTGAGGACCTCGATCGACTCGATGTCGCTCGGGCTCAAACCCGCGATCGGATTCAGGCCCCGCATCCCTTCCCCGAGCAGACTCCCCGTCGTGGCATCCTGGAGGTTCGTGGTCAGCGGCACCCCATCGACCACGTACAACGGATCGTTCCCTGCAGAGATGGAATTACCGCCACGAATGCGTACCATCACCCCGGCACCCGGTTGTCCGCTCGAGGTCACCACTTCGACGCCCGCCGCTCGTCCCAACAGCGCCTCATCAAGGGAAGTGACGGGCGCCGAGCCGACCTGCTCCGCCGTGACGGACGAAACCGCCCCCGTCAGCTCGCGACGTTGCGCCGTCCCGTACCCGATCGCGACCACTTCCTCGAGCTGGGTGGCCTGGGGGGTCAACGCGAAGTCGAGCGCAACCTCTTGGTCCGGGAGCACGGTCACCGGCTTCGTGACGGCGGTGTACCCGATGCGTATCACTCTGACCGAGTGCTCGCCGGCCGGGACGTCGGCGATGCTATACCTGCCGTCGTCTCCGGACCGCGCGCTGAGCCCGGTGCCCGCCACCGTAATGGTCGCGACGGCGATCCCCTGCCCGCTGAGAGAGTCCGTGACCCGCCCGGTCACCGTGCCTCCCTGGAACCCGTCCAACGCGCCACGCTTGGCGAGCGCCGCCTGTCCGTGAGACGTGAGCAACACGTCCACACCGGTGTCATACAGCACCGCGCTCAATACGGCGCCGACGGTCAAGTTGGACGCGCTGAACGTCACCCGCGCGTCGAGCGGCACGACCGCCGCGCTGTAGGTGAGTCGCAGGCCGGCCTGTTGTGCGATCGTGGACAACGCCTCCCCCAGCGGCACGTCGTTCAGGTCGACCGAGATGACCTTCCGGAACACCGCGGCGTTGCTCGCATCCCGCCACCGCGGTGCCGCGTCGCTCGAGTGACTGGCCCCGACAGCCAGGAATCGTGGGCCGGCGGCGGCGAGTTTGACCCCATCGCCGGGCTCCTGGGCTTGCGCCACTCCGATTGCGCCGCAGGTGGTGATCCCCACAACGAGGGCGACGACAGCGCCCCACTGTGCCCGGACGTTCACTCCCGTGTGCATACGCGGCCTCCCATTCTCGCTAGGGTGCCCTTTGAGTCGTTGAGATGGCCACCGTTCGGCCTTGCCACTCGTAGCGGGCCCCGACGGCGGCGGTGATGAGGGTGAGGACTTGTGCGACTGGCTCGTCGCCATACGAACCCGTGACGGGGCGGCGCGCGAGCGCGGGATCGGTGACGCGGACGTCGAGGTCGTACCACCGGCCCAGCCGCTCCGCCGCCTCCTCGAGTGGGACGTTCGTGAAGACGAGGCGTCCTCTGGTCCAGGCTACCTCGTCGGTCACGCGGGCGTTGCGCAAAACGCGGATCGTGCCCGTCCGAGACAGTGTCGCCACCTGGCCGGCGCGGAGCGGAGTCCCGGCCAGCGCGACGGCTCCTTCGACCACCGCCACACGCTCGCGCTCGGCGTCGCCGTACGCGTGGACGCCGAACCTGGTCCCGATGTCCTGGATCGCGCCCCCTGCGGTGTGCACGATGAAAGGGCGAGCGGCATCATGCACGACGCTGAAGTACGCTTCCCCTTCGAGGTACACGTCCCGCTGGCGGGCCGCGAAGGTCACCGGCGCCCGCAGTTTGCTGTCCGCGTTGAGAGTGATTTCCGTGCCGTCGAGCAGCCGCAACACGGCGCGCCGGCCTCGAGGAGTGGCGTACTCCCGCATGGCCGGCGCCTGCGCGACTGAGCGTGCATCGCGACCGAGCCACCAGACCGCGCCAGCGGCCATGACGGCGGCGACGACCGCGGCCGCAACTGCCAGGTTCCACCGCCCCGATCGCTTGGGCCCGCCATACCGGGTCTCGAACCGGCGCCAGGCCGCGTCCACATCGTACGCCTCGCCGAGCCGCCGGGCGTCCGCGTCCCAAGCGGCTTGCAGCGTTGCGACGGCGGCCCGGCGTGCGGGATCCGTTCCGATCCAGGCCTCGACAGCGGCATGGTCCTCGGGGCTGGCCGTCCCGTCGAGGTAACGGGCGAGCCGGCCGAAATCGATAGTGGACGAGGGAGGCGTCATTTACCCTATGACGCCGCAGCGGAGGGCTTACTTACTCGTGAGCGCGGTCAAGGCCCGCTGGCGTACGGCGAGCAGGACCGCAGGATCCCGAGGGTACGTGGTCATGGTGGGAACGACTTTGCGCAGGGCGGCAAACACCGCGGCCGAATCGCGCCGCCGCCACAGCGCGAACAGCGCCTGATCTTCGACCCCGTCTCGGAAGGCCTCCCAGCGCAGACTGGAACGCGGTCCGTCTCGCCCCGGGTAGAGGATGAAGTCATCACCGGGGGCAAACAGGCCCTTGTTGGGATCGAGATCGCTGGGCCACTGATTCAGACCCCAGTGCAGGAATCCGCTCGCGTCGTACCGCATCGCCACCCAAGGCAGCAGGCGGGTCTTGAGCAGCGGGTAGTCGATCAGGCGATTGGGATACGCCCCCTGGGGCAGCCACGACGTGTAGAGCCACAGCTCAATTCCCCCTGCCCGCTGCCGGGCGCGATAGCCGTCGTACCATCGGTCCAGATAGCTCTCCTCGACCACCCAGATCTCGAGATCGCCGCCCATATCCGGAGCCTGGATAGCCTCGATGCGCCTCAACCGCGGGGCCGCGGCGTGCACCCGCCGCGAGAGCGCCCGCCAAGACTCGACGTTCTCCGCAATCGGCTCGTCGGCGACATGGAGGACTGCATGCTCGACCCACCCACGCTCGATCAGATGGCGCTGGAGGTCTGCCAGGAAGGCGTCCAGCGGGACTTCCGTCGTGTCGCCGGTCGCCGAGACGGTCGCAGGGCGTGGGACGGGCTCGAACGGGTTGACCCAGGCCCAGGGTGTCGTCCGTCGCCCGACGTGCATCAGTTCGATGTCGCTCAGCCCCCGGGAGCGAAACAAGCGGACCCAACGGTCGAACAGGCCGTAGTCGAACGTGTAGGAGCCGCCGGGTTCCCGCGTGACGTGAATCAGCTCCAGATCGGTCTGGAACATCGTCTGGCCATGCGCTCGCATGTCATCCGCGTAGGCCTGGAGCAGCTTCCAATGCGAATCGCTCCATTCCTCCACCCGGTGTTGCTGGGCGACGGCTCGCGAGCTGAACCAGTTGGTGACCCTGAGCGACGGGATCCGAGGCAACGTCACCGGGTACACCTCGACCGTGAGCTGGACGGTACGTAGCAGCATAGCCCCGGCTCGAAGCGTGAGGGTGCCGTGGTAAACACCGGGGGGCGTCTCGCGGGAGATCGTGACACGCACCAGCGCCGGCTGGGTGGAGCCGGCGCACACCGTGACATTCGCCTCATCGAGCAGCGGGTCGGGGAAGTCGTCGGGCGCACGGCGCACGAGCTCGCCGGCGGGCGTACTGTCGGAATTGCGGGTCAACCTCACGTACCCGACCCAATCGGCGCGGACGGCATCGGTGCCCAGCCGGCGACCACGGTCCGATACGAGCCCGGAGGGCTCGATGTGAACCGAGTCGAGACAGGGCCCCTGCACCCGCACGACGATTTGCGCGGATTCGGTCTCGCCACGGGCGGCGGCCAATCGAATGCTCGTCGGTGCGTGGATGGGTGGTAGGGCGTCGTGCAAGACATTCTCGAGACCGTGCGTCGTCCAGACGTCCACGGCATCCTGCGGCGGGACCTTGGCGGGACCAGCCACTCCCCCTTCCCCACCGACCTTCCGGTACACGCGCACATAGTCCACCCGCATCGTCTGCGGAAAGACGGTCGTCGTATCGGGGCTGCCGGGCCAGGACCCACCGACCGCTACGTTCAGAATGATGAAGAATGGATGGTCGTACACCCATGCTCCGGGCAGGTCATGCGGGGTGACGGTCTTGTACAGCGTATCGTCGACGTACCAGCGAATCGCGCCTGGGTCCCACTCCACGGCGAAGACATGAAACGTGTCGGCGAAGGCACCCGCGCTCAGTTGGTACGTGCTGGTTACACCCTGTGCGCCCGAGTAGCCAGGGCCATGCACCGTGCCGTGCACCCGGCGCGGCTCCTTGCCGATGTTCTCCATGATGTCGATCTCGCCGCACGCGGGCCAGCCGACCGTGGCGCAGTTGTCGCCCAGCATCCAGAAGGCGGGCCACAGACCCTGCCCGCGCGGGATCTGAATCCGTGCTTCCATTCGGCCGTAGCGCCACGCACCCAACCCTTGGGTCTTGAGTCGGGCAGACGTGTAGTCACGGTTCCCAAACGCCTCACGCCGAGCCTCGATGATGAGGTTGCCGCCTTCCACACGCGCGTTTTCGGTGCGGTCGGTATAGAACTCGAGCTCCGCGTTGCCCCAGCCGTCGCCCCCGGTCTCGCGGACCCACTTTCCCGTGTCGAGACCGGTGCCGTCGAACTCGTCGTGCCACACGAGCTGCCACCGGGCACGCGATGATTGGGGAGTGCCGGCGCAGGAGCAGGACACCCCGACGACGAGCGTAATCCACGCATGGCGAGGCGTGAGCATCATCGTATGACGCCGCAACGAGGCGGCGTACTTACCTAGGATGGGAGCAGCGCTTTTCGCAGGACCGTCAGGGCTCTGCTGATGTGCACTCCGATCGTCTTCGGCGAGATGGCCATCCGCGATGCCACCTCGGCGTAGCTCAAGCCCTCACGGCGGCTCAAAACGAATGCGGCCCGGGTGCGGGGGGGCAAAGCGGCGAGGGCCCGCTCGAGACGCTGCCACAGGTCCTCGGCCTCGAATTCGGCGTCGGCCGCGGCCCCAACGCGAGCGCTTGCTTCGATGGCGAGCAGGGGGGCCGCGCGGCGGCGCACGGCGGCTCGTCGGAACTGGCTGATCGCACGGCGGCGCACGGCGGCGTAGAGGTAGGGCTGCAGCTCGCCGACCACCGAGTGCGCCCGATCATCCCAGATCCGGGCGAACACGCCCTGGACGACGTCCTCGGCGGCGTCCCGGCTGCCCAGGTAGCCGGCGACGTAGCGACACAAGCCGTCGTAGTGCGTCCGGAACATCGCCTCGAACGCCGCCTCATCCCCCTCCCGAATCCGCTCTGTCCAATCGGGCGCGGACAGGAAGGAGGGGCTCGAGCGAGGACCATCCTCGCCGGCGGGACGATGACGCGTCGTGAACGCCAAGTACGCTCCCAGGGGCTTCGACGACCGGCAGAGCGGGCGACGGGATTCGAACCCGTGACGTCCAGCTTGGGAAGCTGGCATTCTACCCCTGAATTACGCCCGCGAAAGGCCTGACTTGGCAGGAAGTGTGCCAAGATTAGGCTACTTTATCAATCCCGGCCCTTACGATCGCTTGTACCGCCAGGCGATGGCCCCCGTTTGGGTCACTTTCAGCTTGAACGACTGATTCGCCCCCGCATCGACCGCGGGTATGTCCTGTGGCAGTGACGCCACGACGTTGCCTTTGCCGTCGACAAACTCGAACGTGACCTTCACCGGCCGCGAAGGCTTGGAGTGGAAGTTCGAGTACAGGCCTTCCAGGGCCGCGCCCTGCTCGTTCGCGACGAACTTGCCGACGCTGACTTCAATCGGGAGCGAGTCCGCCAACGTGAGGTAATACAACGCGGAGTCCTTCTTCCCCGCGAGCTGCCAGGCGCCCGCCAGCTTGGTGAGCGACAGGCGGTTCATCGGATCTACCGCGTACAGTCGCTGGGCGAGCAGCAGCACTTTGGCGGTGTCGTTGAGCACGAACGAGATGCCGGTGAGATTGTAGAGCGCGTCGCGATGGTACGGGTTCTTCACCAAACCCGCTTGGTACGTCTGCACGCCAAGGCGGTACAGCGGGTCCGCCAACGCATGGAATTTCCGCATCGTGTCCGCCGCCGCGGGCTGACACCGCGCTGAAATCTGACGCGCCGTGAGCGTGGGAGTCTTCCGCTTCAGGGCCTTCGCGCACGCGGCATCGAGCTCGGAGGTGTCGGGCAGCTGCGGGATCCCGCTGAGCACCGCTCCAGCCGCGCCGAACAGATCATCCGCACTCGCCGAGTCCGCATGGGTCGGGATGGCCGCGTACAGCGCCATGGCGGAATCGCGTTGATTGGCGCGCAGGTACAATTCCGCCAGGCTCGCCGTCGCCTCCACGTCGCTGGGGTAGGCTGCGAGGTACTCTCGGTAGGCGGCAGCGGCCTGGTCGTAGCGCTTGTCGGTGTGATAGACGCGGGCGACGTTCAGCCACGCTTCCCGTTTCTCTTTCGCGAATTTCGGATCGGATGCCGCCGGCACGGCCAATCGGAAATACTTCGCCGCCGAGTCCATCCGCGTCGCATAGACGAGCGAGTCCCTGTGGTACTTCGCGGCGTCCGTTCCCTTGAGCGCGGAATCGGGTTCTTCGTGAGCGAGGAACAGGTTGGCGAGGTAGATGAAGCCCAACGGCTCGGCCTGGTAGATCTGGTTGGCGCGCCGAAACTCCGCGATCGACGAGTCCGTGTTCCCCGCCTGCCACGCCGCCGCGGCGGTGTTGAAGAGCGGCACCCATGCGTTCCGTCGCTGCAACGCGATGTCTTCCTTGCAGGCCGGTGCCAGCGCCAGGGCTTTGACCAAGGCGGAGTCCGCGCCTCCGAGGTCGCTCGCCATCACATAGTAACGGGCCAGGTAGTACCAGGCGGCGGCATTCTTCCCCTGGTCCCCGGTCACTGCCTGCAGCAGGACGCGCTCGGCCGCCTTCATGTCCTTGGTACGCTGATCCGCGAACTTGGTGCTGAACGCGCTCTTCAGCGACTCGATGCCGTTGTTCACGAGAGTGCCCGGCTTGAAGTCGCACGCTGTCGCCGCGGGCAGCCAGATCTGCTGCGCCTGGGTTGCGACGGGCGCCAGAGCGGCGGCCAGGATACACGCCGGGACGCCGAGGGCCTGCTGGACGGTCATGCTCACTCCTTGGATTTGGCGACCAACGCCTCGGCGTCGCGCTGCGCGACCCGGGCGACCTCGAGCGGCGGCCGGCCAAGCACCCGGGCTGCCGCGAGAACATCATCGTACTCCGGTTTCACTCGCACACCTTCCGCATCCGGCTGCTCCAGCACCTTCACCCGCACGGTGACTTCGGGCGTGAGCCGGACTGTCACGTGGCGGCGGGCCAGCGTCGCCCGCTCTGCCACCCAGCGACGGACCCCCGCTGTCGTGCTGTGCTGGAACAGCGCGGCCGTGACGGCTTCGGCGCATTCCTCGGGTGCCACGATCTCCACCCGGAACCCGGATCGTCCCTTCTTCATTTGCACCGGCCACGTCTGCACGTCCAGGGCCCCGGCGGTAACGAGCGCTTGCCGCAACGGCTCCACGTATTCCGGGCTCATGTCGTCGACATCCGTGGCCAGCAGCGCGACGCGGCCGGCCTCTGCCGCCTGCTCGGCGAAGAGGATCCGCAAAGCGTTGGGATAGTGCTTCGGGTTCCGCTGCCCCGCGCCCCACCCGCTTTTCATCATGCGCCACTGCCCGGGCGGCGGACCCGCAGCGAGGACGCGCACCAAGGCGGCCCCGGTCGGTGTCGTGGCCTCGCCCTCCACCGGGCCGCCCGTGGCCAGCTCGACCCCCTCGAGCAGGATCGCGGTCGCCGGCGCCGGGACCGGCAGCCGACCGTGCTCCGCCTCCACCCACCCGTTCCCCACCGCGACGGGCCAGGCGTACACGGCTTCGACTCCGAGCTGCTCGAACCCCTCGATCGCACCCACGATGTCGAGCACGGCGTCCACCGCCCCGACCTCGTGCAGATGTACCTTCTCGGGTGCGACGCCGTGCACCCGGCCCTCGGCATCCCCAACCAGCCGGAACGCCCGCACGGCGCGCTCCTTCACCCAATCGGATACCGGTGCTCGCTCGACCACTCGCACCAGCTCTCCGACGTGGCGTCCGTGCGATCGCTCCGGGATCGTGAACTCGACTTGCTTGCACCCCACGCCACAGCGCACGGCGTTCCGAACGGTGACACCCACGCCTTCGAACCCCAACCGCGCCGGCAGCGCCTCGAGCCAGTTCTGCGGCACGCCCAGCGCAAGCAACGCCCCGAGGGTCATGTCCCCGGAGATGCCAGCTGCCGGATCTAGGATCGCGATGCGCATGGGTCTCAAGCGACGGAATATAAACGGCTTAGGCCCGGTAGAGCCACCCGGCGCCGGTATTGAAGATCACTACGCGATCGTCAGGGCGAAACGCCCCCCGCGCCTTGAGCTCGATGGCTCCCGCGAGCGAAGCCCCGCCTTCCGGCGAGGCGTCGATGCCCTCGAGCGTCTGCAGGTCACTCGCCGCCGCGCCGAGGAGCCCGTCCGTGACCGCCACCGCTCCGCCGCCGCTCTCGCGCAATGCTCGAAGCATCAGGCGATCTCCGAATGGGGCGGGAACCCGCAGCCCCGCGGCGATCGTCTGGGGGTTTGGCCACGGCGCGCAAGACTCGGCCCCGGCCTCGAACCCTTGCACGACGGGCGCGCATCCCGCGGCCTGCACGCTGTATAGCCGGGGCGGCTTTCCTTCGAGCCAGCCGGCGCGCACGAGCTCCTGGAACGCCTTCCACATGCCTATCAGGCCGGTGCCGCCACCCGTGGGATACACGATCGCATCGGGCAGCGTCCACCCGAGCTGCTCCGCGAGCTCGAGGCCCAGCGTCTTCTTGCCCTCGATGCGGTAGGGCTCGCGCAACGTCGACACGTCCACGGCGCCGGTCTCCGCGGCGTACGCGCGGGCCGCTTTCCCGCAGTCCCCTATGTGACCGTTCACGAGGACCAGGTCGCCGCCGAAGCTGCGGATCTGGCCGAGGATGGTGGGCGGCGTGGTAGCCGGCGCGTACACCCGCGCTGGGAGCCCGGCTCGTGCCGCGTAGGCCGCGAGCGCCACGCCGGCGTTCCCAGCGGTGGGCACCACCAGGCGCTTGGCCCCCGCGAGCGCGGCGCGGGTCACGGCGGCCGCGAGTCCGCGAGCCTTGAACGAGCCGGTGGGGTTCGCTCCCTCTTCCTTCACGAAGAGCCCGCGCAAGCCGTGCTTCGTGGCGAGCCGCGGCACCGCGAGCAGGGGCGTCCCTCCCTCGCCGAGGGTGATCGGCGCTTCCGCGTCGGTGAGCGGCAGCCACTCCCGATAGCGCCACATGGTCCAGCCACGCCCCGGCAAAAGCGCCTTGGCCTCGGGCGCCGGCGTCGAGCGGTAGCGGACGAGGTACGGCTGGCCGCACTCGCACACGCCGGGCAATCCATCTGCGTTGCGGGTGGCTCCGCAACCCGAGCATTCGAGAGACCAGGCCGCGGGTTCAGACACTGGCATGCAATCGATCGAGGATCCGCTCCGCCAGCCGCTTCGAGAATCCGGGAAGCGAGGCGATCTCGGCGGGCGTCGCGGTCTTCACGCCCGCGAGCGAGCCGAATCGCTCGAGCAGCGCACGTCGTCGGCCCGGCCCGATCCCCGGTATCGCGAGCAGCTCCGAGGTGATGGTGCGCCGCGCACGGCGGTGGCGGCTGTAGCTGACCGCGAAGCGGTGCGCCTCATCGCGGGCGCGTTGCAGCAGCTTGAGCGACGGGCTGCGTCGTGACAGCGCGAGCGGATCGGCGCGGCCCGGGAGGAAGACCTCCTCTTCGCGCTTCGCGAGGCTCACGATCGGCAGCTCCGCCCGTCCGGCGGCGCGCGCCGCGTCGAGCGCCGCGCCGAGCTGGCCCTTCCCTCCGTCGATCACCATCAGGTCGGGGAGCGGCTTCTGCTCGGCGATCCGCCGCGTTAGATAGCGTGTCACCACCTCGTGCACCGCCGCGAAGTCGTCCTGCGGCGCCCCCCGGATCTTGAACCGCCGATACTCCGCCTTCTTGGGCCGGCCCGCCTCGAACCAGACGAGCGAGCCCACCGTATCGCGCCCCTGGTTGGTCGAGATGTCGATGCACACGAACGCACGCGGCACGGCGGCGAGCCCGAGGTCTCGCCCCAGCGCGAACACCGGGTCCGCCGCCCGCTCGTCGATGTCGAAGCTTTCGATCTTCAAGCTGTCCAGCAGGTGTCGGGCGTTTTGGTCCGCGAGGTCGGCGAGCTGCGCCTTGCTGCCGCGTTGCGGTACGTGCCAATCCACCTCGGGCGCGAGCTCGCCGAGCGACGCGAAATCCTCGGGGGCGGGCGGGAACGGCAACAGCACCTTGCGCGCCCGCACCTCGAGCGGCAGGTAGCACCGCACCAGAAACGCCGACAGGATCGATCCTTCCGTCTCGTGCTCGGCGTTCTCGAGGAACCAGTGGTCGCGCGCAATCAGCTTGCCGTCGCGTACGCGAAGGACGACCCCGCACACATCATCCCCGTCCCGCGCGATGCCTACCGCGTCCGCGTCGCCACCGCCCACGAGCTCGACCGCCTGCGGCTGTTCCAGCTGGTCGAGCCACTTCAAGGCGTCACGCAGCTGCGCCGCCCGCTCGAAGTCGCGCTGGCGCGACGCCTGCTGCATCCGCTCGCGCAGCCCGATGCGCACATCCACCGTCTTCCCTTCGAGGAAGACCACGACGTCGTCGATCATCCGCCGGTAGTCCGCCGCGCTTTGCAGGGCGACGCACGGCGCCCGGCAGCGCTCGATGTGGTAGTCGAGACACGGCCGGTCCGGGGCCTCGCGCGGCAGGTCCCAGTGGCAGGAGCGCACCGTGAAGATGCGGCGGATGATTTTCAGGGTCTGCCGCAGCGTGGCGACGTCGGTGTACGGACCGAAGTAGCGGGCGCCGGGAATCGCGACCCGACGGGTGACGAGCACGCGCGGGAACGGCTCGGCGAGTGTCACCGCGATGCGAGGGTAGCTCTTGTCGTCGGTGAGCCGGATGTTGAAGCGCGGCTGATGCTCCTTGATGAGGTTGTTCTCGAGCAGCAGCGCCTGGGCCTCGGTCGGAACGATGATCGTCTCGAGGTCGGCGATCTGGCTCACGAGGGCCGCGCGCTCGGGCGTATCGCCCGCGTCCGGGCCGAAATAGCTGGGCACACGCGCGCGGAGGCTCTTGGCCTTTCCCACGTACAGGATCTCCCCCGCCGCGTTCTTCCACAGATACACGCCGGGTTTGTCGGGAAGGGCTTCTAGCGTGCGCGAAAGGCGGTCAGGGATTGCCATGTGCGAACGGCATCGGGGTGCTGGAGCGCCAGCGTCAGCGCGGCGTACACGATCCCAAAGATACCCAGCACCACAACCCCTCGCGGCACCGGGGCGACAGCGCCTGTGAGCCGCGCCACGCCGAACGCGACGGCGCCCGCGAGCGCGGCCCCGAGCAGGGCGATGCCGAAGGCCCGCCATTCGGACCCGCGCAACACGGCCCCGATGCGGCCGTTCAGGTGGTACAGGTGGAGCGACGTGTTCAGGAACACGCCGAGCGAGGAGCCGAGGGCGATCCCGGGGGCCCCGAGCCAGCGCATCAGCAGCCACGCGAGCACCGTGGAGACCACGAGCGACGAAGTCGCGATCTTCACCGGCGTGCGCGTGTCCCGCATCGCGTAGAAGCCGGACGCGAACAGCTTCACGGTCGCCTGGCCAACGAGTCCGAGGCCGTACGCCGCCAGCACGTTGCCCACGAGCTGCGTCGCATCGGCCGTGAACCGCCCGGTCTGGAACAGCGCGCCGATGATCACCCGGTTGAGCACGATGCACGCGATCGACGACGGCACCACGAAGAAGACGATGCGCCGGAACCCGACCCCGATCCGCGACCGGAGTTGCTCGTTCGGCGCCGCCCCCACCGCCTCGCGTGCCAGCTCCGGGAGCGCCACCGCCGTGACCGACGCTCCGAACAGGCTGATGGGAAGCTGCTGCACGATTTGCGCGTAACCGAGCGCCGACACGCCGCCCGCGCCCGTGAAGGAGCCGAGCAGTGTGTCGATCAGGCCTGAGACCTGCACCACGCCAGCGCCCAGGAGGAGCGGGAGCCACGCCACGATGACGTCGTGTACGCCCTCTGGCCTGGTCGAGAATCGCACAGGAATACCGCGCAGCAGGCGCCAGCACACCGGCAGCTGCACGGCGATCTGGAGCACGCTGCCGACCACGGTTCCCCAGGCCAGGGCGAGTGCCAGGCGGTCCAGCAACACGTCGACGGGGAGCGAGCGGTTGGCGAGCCACGTCCCGGCCCCGACCATCGCGGCGATCCCGGCGATGTTCCAGAGCGCCGGGGCCGCGTACGGCAGGAAGAAGCGCCGGTGCGTGTTAAGGATTCCGAGGCACCACGCCGAGATGACCATGAGCCCGGTCATCGGAAACAGGATCCGCACGAGGCTGATGGTGAGCTGGCGGCGCGGCTCGTCGAACCCCTTCGCGAGGACCGTCGTAATGGCGGGCGCAAACGCGATCCCGAGGAGCGCCAAGAATCCGGAGCCGAGGAGCAACAATCCCAGGATTGCTCCAGCGAGCGCCCGGGCGTCGCGCTTGTCGGCACGCTCGTTCAGCGCGGCGTACACGGGGATGAACGACCCTAGGAGCGTGCCCTCGCCGAGCAGGTTGCGGATGGTGTTCGGGATGCGGAGCGCGGCGCGGAAGGCGTCGGCAGGGATGCTGTCGTTGCCGAAGTAGTGCGCGAACACCCGCTCGCGCACGTAGCCAAGCACCCGCGTCAGGAAGATGCCGGCGGCGACCTGCGCCGCATGGCGACCCCCCCCACCACCCCCGGCGGCGACCGGTTTTGGCGCGGTCAGGTCGGACGCTTCTTCTTGCCGGGGTCTTCCAGCAGGCGCTGCACGAACTGCAGCTCCTCACGCATACCGGCGACGGAGCGGTTCAGGTCCTCGAGGTCGGTTTCCAGCGCTTCCACCCGCTGCTCCAGCTTCCGCACGCCTGCACCACTCCCCGCCCCCCCTCCGTCGCCCTGACCCTCCAGCCGCCGGGCAAACGAGCGCCCGAGCGGCGAATCGAGCAGGATCGCGGTGATGGGAATCATCAGGGCCACGAGCAACACGACGACCAAGACCCACATGGAAGGATTCTACGAAGCGCCCGCCCAGCGCGCCACCTCCTGCTCCAGCGCG
>DASQAM010000115.1:0-3218 GCA_035635735.1 Gemmatimonadales bacterium
CCGTTCGTCGGCCTGCTGGGTGTCCGGCCCAAGAAGTATCCGCCCGCGCTCATCACACTCGCCCTCGTGAGCCTGGCGGGCATCTGGCTCGAACGCTATCTCGAGATCGTTCCCTCGATCAACGGCGGCGCCGGGCCCGCCGTCGGCTTGCCCGAGTTCGGCGTGACGCTCCTGTTCGCTGGCCTGTTCCTGTTGTCCTTCGGCTGGTTCGGAGGCCGGTATCCCATGCTCTCACCCAGGCTCGCGGCCGACACGCTAGAGCGCGAGCGCCACTAGGTCCCGTCCGGGGTAGTAAGAACGTTCATCGTCGATTGCCGTCCCACGCACCACCCCGGAGGCTCCATGCGGCCAAGCGTAATCACCCTGGCACTAGGGACAGCGGGAGTCGTCCTGCTGGCAGCATGCGGTGGGTCGACGTCGCCGTACGGCGGCGGGGGGGGCGGCGGAGGGGGTGGGAGCGGATGCACGCCGACGGCGACGCAGCTCTGTATGATGAACACTGCGTTCAATCCTGCCACCAAGACCGTCTCGGTCGGGACGAGCTTGACCTGGATGAATGGAGACCCGTTCGGGCACACCACGACCTCGAACGCCGCGAACCCGGCCGGGTGCCCGACGTGGAATAACCCAGTCAACGCCGGCCAGACGTCGGCCGGAGTGGTGTTCGGGACTGGCAGTGTGACCTGTGCATACCACTGCACCATTCATGCGTCGATGCAGGCATCGGTCACCGTTCAGTAGCTAGGGCTTCACGGGCTGAACGTGTTGCAGCAGCTTCTGCAGGGAGTCGCTCGGCAACGGACCTGATATGTGAACTTCCAGGTTGCCGACGCGTCGTAGCGGCCGATTCCTTGTCTCGTCCCGTATGGGTGGAGCGCTTGGCTTTGCCGCGAGCGATGAGGCCACTTGGGCGCGAGCCCGTGACGCCCTCTCGAGAGCGCCCAGGCTGTCCGCCCGTGAGTCTGCCCTCGCCGCCCCCGTGACCACGACCTCGAGGGCCAACGCGGACGGGCGCCGGTTGACTACGTTAATCACCGTGTTCGAATCGAGCGCCTGCTCAACGATCACGACGGCGGCGTAGCCGATCTCGCGTGTCTGGTAGATCGCACGGATCGGCGCTCCCTCAACGGAGAAGGGGGCGGCCCCGAGCAGCGCCCGCGCGCTGTCGACGCTGACGGGAGATCCCTGCAGCAAGAGCCCGTCCTCGAACATCGCGATACCCACCTGAGGCGTTGGGGCGGGGGCGGCGCCGGCCACTATCGCTTTGTGCTCCGGCGCGACGCGGTCCACCTCCTCACGAGCTGCCGGGGTGGGCGTAGCCGGTGGAGCCGCGGCGCGCTTCGCGACGCGCGGTTCGGCACCAGTTCGATAAGTCATCAGGCGAGCGGGTGTGTCCGGCGCGACGAGCTCGCGCGATCGATCCGCCGACGGTTCAGCGACGGAGCGATCCGTCACCGCCCGGGACCCCGAGCCGAGGTAGCTCCCGATCCCGAGCGCCAGCACGACCGTCGCCGCCCACGCGAGCGGTAACCGCACCTGCCACCACAGCCGCTTGAGAGGCCTTACGTCCCCGGCTCGAAACGGCGGGAGCTCGCGTTCCGGTGGTGCAGCCAGTGCCAGCAACTCCCCCGCGCGGGTGATCAGGGCGCGCTCTTCTTCGACCCGCGCGCGGCAGGCGGGACACTGGGCGATGTGCGCGTCGACGCCCTGGGCTTCCGCCGGCCCGAGCTCGCCGTCGAGATAGGCGTGCAGTGTCCCGTCATCCACGTGCGACATGCTCATCCGCCTTTCCCGCCTCGTAGACTTGCACCAACCGGCGGCGCGCCCGCGACAGCGTCGTCCCGATCGCCCCGCGCGCCAATCCCGTCTGCGCGGCGATCTCTTCGTACGATAATCCCGAATCCCATAGCAGCAGTACCTCGCGGTCGCGCGGCGAGAGCTCATCGAGCGCGGCCCGGACGCGCGCCCGATCGCTTTCGACCTCCAACGCCTCGTCGGTGGCCGACGTGCTCTCCTGCGGCTCGGCCGTGAGCAACGTGAGATGCCGTCGCTCCCGGGCCGCGCGTCGCGCGTCGTCCCGCGCCATGTTCGCCGCCACGATGAACAGCCACCCCCTCGCGCTTTCGGGTTTGTGTATCAGGGCCCGAGCAAAGGCCTCCTGCGCCAGGTCCTCCGCGCGCTCGGCGTCCCATACCTTGCGGTACAGGAACCGCACGAGCGCGCGGTAGGTGGTGCGGTAGACCTCGGCGATATCCTCGGGCATCGAGGTCAGCGGGTCATCCGTGAAACTCTCGCACGAGCCGCTCCAGCTCACCGTCCGTCCAGGTCGTCTTGCCGCTGGCCCCAATCTTGATGCTCACGCGGCGTCCGGCCACCAAGACGGCGGGCTCGAGCGTGGCGGCCTGCATCAGCTCGGGCAGCGCTCGGAGCAGCGCAAAGTAGGCGTCGCTGAAGGCCGCGACGTTCACCACGCGCAGCGAGTCGCCGTGCGCGATGTCGGTCCAGGTGCTGTCGCGCCACACGAAGACCCGGCCGGCGGTCCGCCGCGTCTTGTTCTCCGTGGCTGCGCCACCCGGGCTCAGGGAATCCGCCGCGCCTCCAGTGACCACCACCTCGCTAAGCAGGAGCGAGCCGGTGAGCGCCTTCTCCCTGCGGGAACGCTGCACGGCCTCGGCACCGGCTTGGTCTTGCGGCGCGGGAGCTTGCAGCGGCATCGGCCGCGCCACGACGCTCGGCTCCTGCACGAGATACGACGTGTATTCCGTCAGAATACCATACCGCAAGGCGAGCCGCTTGAGCTCGCTCACCATCTCGGGGTTCGGCCCGTGGAGGCGGATGTCGCTCGAAAGCGCGCCCGCCTTGCGCGCGGCCCACAGCTGCTGGACGTAGTCTGCGGCCGCCTGCTCGCCGCCGAAACGCGCCGCAGTCCTGAACCGCTCCTCGCGTCCACCGCGCCGTCCGACCACCGTGACGGACCGTTCCCCTCGCCCCTCTCCGCGATAGCGCCCGAACACAACCAGCTCGTCTCCCCCGAACAGATCCGGCAGACTGTGCGGCTGCAGGTCGTACAGCTCAAGCCCGTCCGCGCGCAGTGCCAGGTCGGTGAGGACGGGTGACGCAATCTTGGACGCGAGCGACGCCACGGTCTGCTCGATATCGCCGCCGGGCCGGATATACTCGGTGACGCCTCGGGCGCGCTCGGTCAGACGGTCGAGCAG
>DASQAM010000116.1:0-2894 GCA_035635735.1 Gemmatimonadales bacterium
CAGGTTCTCGGCGAGATAGTACAGGACCTGGCCGCGATTGTGGCCGCTCGTCTTCGCCCAACCGTCCGCGGCGTGCGCCGCCTCGACCGCGTTGCGGATGTCCTTGCGGTTCCCCTCGGCGACCTCGGCGAGCAGCGCCCCCGACGGCGCCAGGATTTTCCGGCTGTAACCCTGGTCGGGGCGGACCTGGGCGCCCCCGATGAAGAGCTTGTAGGTCCGATCGATGGGCGGGATGCGAGATGCGGGATGCGAGATGCGAGTCTTGCCGCGAACGAGCTGGGCGGTCTTCTTTTTCGCATCCCGCATCCCGCGTCCCGCATCTCGCTTCAAGTACTCCCACATCCCCTCTTTCCCACCCTCCCGCCCGAACCCCGATTCCCGGTATCCCCCGAACCCCGACGCGGCGTCGAACAGATTGGTGCAATTGATCCACACGACGCCGGCCTTGATCTTGGGCGCCACATCGAGCGCCAGGTTGATGTTCTCGGTCCACACGCTCGCCGCGAGCCCGTACGGCGTGTTGTTGGCGAGCTCCACCGCCTCGGCGGGGGTGCGGAACGCCATGGAGACGAGCACCGGCCCGAAGATCTCGACCTGGGCGATGGTGGCGGCGGGCGCCACGTTCGTGAACAACGTCGGCGGGTAGAAGTAGCCGTCCGTGGGGCAGGCCCACGAGGGCTGCCACATGGTTGCGCCTTCTTCTACGCCGGTGTTCACCAGCGAGCGGATACGCTCGAGCTGCACCGGCGCCACGATCGCCCCCATATCGATCGCCTTGTCGAGCGGCGGGCCGACCCGCAGCTTCTCCATCCGCGCTCTGAGCTTCGTGACCAGCCGCTCGGCGACTCCCTCGTGCACCAGCAGCCGTGAGCCCGCGCAGCACACCTGCCCCTGGTTGAACCAGATCGCGTCCACCACGCCCTCGACCACGCTGTCGAGATCGGCATCATCGAACACGATGAATGGGCTCTTCCCGCCGAGCTCGAGCGACAGCTTCTTCCCCGATCCCGCGGTCGCCTTGCGGATGATGCGGCCCACCTCGGTCGAGCCGGTGAACGCGATCTTGTCGATCTCGGGGTGGTTTACGATCAGCTCGCCCGTCCGGCCGTCCCCCGTCACCACGTTGAGCACCCCCGCCGGAAGCCCGGCCTCGTGCGCGATCTCGGCGAGACACAACGCCGTGAGCGGCGTGAACTCGGCGGGCTTCAAGACCACGGTGTTTCCGGCGGCGAGCGCCGGCGCGATTTTCCAGGCCATCATCAGCAGCGGGAAGTTCCAGGGGACGATCTGCCCGACCACGCCCACCGGCCCGTAGCCCGCGAACTCGGACTCGGCGAGCTGCGCCCAGCCGGCGTGATGGGTCAGGTGACGAGCGACGAGCGGGATGTCCAGGTCACGCGTCTCGCGAATCGATTTGCCGTTGTCGAGGCTCTCGAGCACCGCCAAAAGCCGGGAATGCTTCTGCACCGCACGCGCGAGCGCGTAGAGGTGGCGCGCGCGGGCGTGGCCCGACAACGCGGCCCAGGCAGGAAATGCCTTCCGCGCCGCGGCGACCGCGGCATCCACATCGTCCTGGCCCGCTTGCGTGACGCGCGCCAGCCGCGCCGTCGTGGCGGGGTTGATGACGTCGAAGCCCGCGTCGCTCTTGCCTTTGGTCCAGCGCCCCCCGATGAACAGTCCGAACGCGCCGTTCTGCCGCGCGATCCACTCGAGCGCCGGCTTATCGCTCTCGGGCGCCGGCCCGTAAGCCATTGTTTCGAATATCTCGGAGACGGTGGTCATGTCATACCATAGGGTGATGGTGCGCCGCCGAGTAGCGCCCGGTCACGAAGTGCTCGAGCTGGCGCTCGATGTCGGTGAGCAGCGCCGAGGCACCGAGCCGGAACAGATTGGCCCGCAGCCAGCGGTCGCCCAGCTCTTCCTTCATGAGGATGAGCCAGTCGAGCGCCTGTTTCGCCTTGCGGATCCCGCCCGCCGGCTTGAACCCGACGGCGCATCCGGTGCGCTCGTGATAGTCGCGGATCTGTCTGGTCATGACCACGCCGACGGGAAGGGTCGCGTTCACCGCTTCCTTTCCCGTGGACGTTTTGATGAAGTCGGCCCCGGCCATCATGGCGACCTGGCTGGCGCGCGCCACGTTCACGAGGGTCGCCAAGTCCCCGGTGCCGAGGATCACCTTCATGTGGGCGTCGCCGCACGCCTCGCGGAAGGCGCGCACCTCGTCGTATAGCGCCTCCCACGCTCCGGCCAGCGCGTGCGCGCGGGTGATCACCACGTCGATCTCCTGCGCTCCCGCGGCGACCGAGGCTTTGATCTCCTCGATGCGCTGGGGCAGGGGATTCAACCCCGCCGGGAATCCCGTCGACACCGCCGCCACGGAGATCGCCGAGCCTTGCAACGCCTCGACCGCGAGCGGGACGAAGGCGTGGTAGACGCACACCGCTCCCACCGTGATCCCGATGTCGGTGGCGCCGAGCGCTTGGAGCAGATCGGGGCGCACGGGACTCTTCGCCTTGGCGCACAGGCGCAGCACATTGGTCGGGGTGTCGTCGCCCTGGAGGGTGGTCAGGTCGATACAGGTAATGGCGCGGAGCAGCCACGCCGCCTGCCATTCCTTCTTGACCGTGCGTCGCGTGGGGATCGTGGCGGCGCGGCGTTCCACGGCGCTACGGTTGATGCGCAGCGCGCGCACCAGATCCAGGTCGAGCGGGATCCCCGGATTGCGCGCGGGTTGGGTGAACACCCGCAGCGCCCGCTCGGGCGAGACCGCCGCCGGCGTCGCGCCGGCGGCCGGTGTCGGGTGCTCGTACCGCCGCTTGGTCTCCATGGCCGCCTGTAATCTACGACGGCTTTTTCTACTTCGTCGTGTCCCGCTCGGCCTTCCGTTCCTTGGC
>DASQAM010000117.1:0-5711 GCA_035635735.1 Gemmatimonadales bacterium
CCCCGAGCCAGTTGACCGGCCCGAGCCCCGTGCGCGCAAGCAGGCGATTGATCAACCCGAAATCGGGGTGGTACATCCACTGCCACACCAGAGCCACCGCAACCACCGAGGAAGCGTAGGGCAGCAGGAACAACGCGCGCAGCACGGGCGCGCCGGACCTCCGCCGTCCCCCGACTGCGAGCGCGAGGCCGAGCGCGAGCGCCATCGACACGGGCACGTATAGGGCGTACAGCAGCGTGCGGCCCAGCGCCGACCAGACGAGGGGGTCGCGTGCCACGTGATCGTAGTTCGCGAGCGCGACGAAGGCCCTCGTCGGCTCGATCGGGCTCCAGCGGTGCACCGACACATACAGCACCAGCAGGAGTGGGACGAAGCAGAACGCGGCGAGGTGGAGCGCCGAGGGCGCGAGAAATGCCCAGGCGGCCATCGTTTCGCGCCGCGGCCGCGGCGCGCTCGCGGTGCGCCACGCGGCGAGCAGCACGCCGAGCGGACCGAGCGCCGCCAGGCCGAGCATGACCGGCAGCCAGCCGGCCGTGCCGGCCTCCCCGGGCCGCGCCCGCAGCTCGACCCAGCGCCCCGGCGCGAGCCGCACGGCCACTGCCGCTCTCGAAACACCGCCGGCAGCGCGGCGCCATGCCTCCGCTGGCCCCGAGTCCCCCGGCACGATCTCGGCCCCCCGGGCAAGCGTCGCGAGGCTCGCGGGCGCACTGCGCACCTCCGGGATCCGCGCCGCGGCTTCCTGCATCAGGAGTCGCGTGTCGTACAGCCACTGATCAGTCGCGTCGCCCGCAGCGCCCCGCACGTCGGCGAACACCGCTACGCCGAACAGCACGGCCACGACGCCGTACGGGCCCAGGCTCTGGCGCCACGCCTGGCGCGGCCTGCCGATTGCCCCCACGCTTTGGGCCCCGGCGACCACGAGGAGCAGCAGTGCACCGAGCGGCCAGGGCGAGACCGGCCAAGTTCCCGCGGCGGGCCGGGCGGCGACTGCACCCACCACATCCCAGCCGTCGCGATCGAGCAGCGGTGCCAGCGCCGCTTCGCCGGTCCAGCGGACGGCCACCTCGCGACGGAGCTGCTGCAGTATCGCCGCGGGCAAGGGAGGGGCGGTCGCGCGCACCAGCGGCGCCGTCGCGTGATAGATCTCGAACCGTCCGGAGAACCCAGGGAGCTCCTCGAGCGCCCGGGCCCGGATGAGGAGCTGCGGCAGATCGTACCCGGCGCCGCCCCGGCGGGGCGACGGAGTGACGATCGTGAGATACGCGGCGGCCGCGGTCGCTTCCCGCGCCGCCAGGGCGCGCTCGGAGATGCCCCGCGCCTGCCGGGCCAGTGCGAGCGGCAGGAGGGCGCCGACAGCCATCAGCACCACCGCCCCGGCGCGCCACCGCGCGAGCGCCGTCATCGCGTCGCCCCCAGCAGGCGGTCGAGCTCGCGTGCAGTGTCGTGCGCGGCCCGCGCGGGATCGGCGCCTCCTACGGTGACGCGATCCATCAGGTCGATGAGCTCCGCCTCCACCTCACGCCACTGGCCGAGGCGCGCTCCCCACCCCGGCCGCGCATGCGCAGCAGCGCGCAAGAATGCGGCCTCCCAGCCCAGCGAGTCGGCCGCCGCCAGCCCCTGCGCGGCCGCGGTCACAGCGGGCAGTTCGATCCCCGCGTCACCGCGCGCCGCGTCCGGCAGCGAGTCGGTGAGATCGGCCGCGAGCTCGACGGCAGCCTTCCGCCGGAGCGCGCGCGCCGGCACCGCATATGCCGAAGCATAGAGCACGGTGGCAGGCGGCACCCCCGCACGATGCGGGATGGGCGCGAATCCCACCCGCAGCCGGCCCGCCGCCACCGAGGCCCGGAAATCGCGAACCACCTCGTGGCCCACCGTCATGAACGCGACGCGGCCGGCTGCGAACAGCCGGGCGATCTCGAC
Source organism: Gemmatimonadales bacterium (assembly GCA_035635735.1). Taxonomy (GTDB): domain Bacteria; phylum Gemmatimonadota; class Gemmatimonadetes; order Gemmatimonadales; family GWC2-71-9; genus AG41. Next base: position 1,921 of record DASQAM010000117.1, read on the forward strand.
GCCCGAGGTGCTCGGGTCATGCGGACGCGGCGCGACGCCCCAGCGCCGCACCCAGCCCGCATACCAGCGGATCGCCGCGACGGTGGCGGGCGCATCGAGGCATCCCGAGGCGCGTCGGCCGTCGGGACACAATACATCGCCGCCCCCCGCCCAGATCCACGGCAGCCAGAACGAGGGCCGCCGGTCGAAGGCGGCTCCCCACTGATCGATCCGCCCGTCCCCGTCACGGTCGCGTGTGAGCCGCTGCGCCGTCCGCAGGAAATCGTCCCACGTCCAGTCATCGGTGGGATACGGGATGGCCGCGCGGTCCAACAGGTCCCGATTGTACACGACCATCAGCGGTGTATAGCCGCGGGGGAGGCCGTACACGCCTGCACCGCGACGGAAAATCGCGAGGACTTCGGGGTCGTAGCGGCCGAGGTCGACGCCGACGCGGGAGAGGTAAGGGGCGAGATCGAGGGCGCCCCCGCGGTCGACGAGCGCGGGAACGTCGACGTCGTCGAGCTGGAACACATCGGGAAGGGTCTCACTCGCCGCCGCCGTCAGCAGCAGGCGGCGGTACTCCGCCGCGGCGAGCGGGCCGTTATGCTGCAGCACCTGCAGCCCCGGGTGCCGGGCGCGGTAGGGCGTGAGCAGCTGGTCCTCGAGCTGCGCGGCGCCGTCGTCGGCCCGGTGGAAGAGCGAGATGCCCCATTCCGGCGCGCCGCCGCACCCCCAGCACGCGAGACACAAGGCCAGTACGCACTTCACGGGAGCCGTGCTCCCGCCGCGTCGAACAGATGCAGCTGCCGGCGGTCGAGCTTCACACCCACCTGATCGCCGGGTCGGAGGTCCGGGATGCCGTGCACTCGCGCCACGAGCGCTGGGCCGCCCGCGTCGACTCGGACGAGCGTGTCCGGACCGAGCGGCTCGACGCCGCGCACCTCGGCCGCTCCGACGCCTTGGTCGGGGGCAACGAGGCTCACGTGCTCGGGGCGCACGCCGAGGTAGATCTCGCCTTCGTAGCGCTCGAGCGGCACGGGAACAGACCAGGAGCCGCAATCCACTATCTCTCCCTCTTCCCCCGCCCCACGTGCCCGGCCTCTCAGGATGTTCATTCCCGGGTTCCCGATGAAGCGGGCGACGAAGACGTCGGCCGGCCGCCCGTACAGCTCGGCGGGCGTGCCCACCTGGCGAAGCCGCCCGCCATCCAGGACCGCGATGCGCTGGCCCATGGTCATGGCTTCGATCTGATCGTGGGTCACATACACGACGGTCGTATGCAGGGCGCGGTGCAGCTCGAGCAGCTCGGCGCGCAGGTCGCCCCGCAGGGTGGGCTCGAGGTTCGACAGCGGCTCGTCCAACAGGAAGACCTGCGGCTCGCGCACCAGGGCGCGACCGAGCGCCACACGCTGCCGTTCGCCACCGGAGAGCGCTGCCGGCCTGCGGTCGAGCAGTGGGCCGAGCCCGAGCCGCTCCGCGACCTGCTGCACGCGACGGGCGATTTCGGCGGCCGGAACGCGCCGCACCTCGAGCCCGAAGGCGATGTTGCGTCGGACGCTAAGGTGAGGGTACAGCGCGTACGTCTGGAACACCATCGCGACGTCGCGCGCGGCGGGGTCGAGACGAGTGACGTCGCGCCCGCCGATCAGGACTTCGCCGCCGCTGGGCTCCTCGAGCCCGGCGATGCAACGGAGCGCCGTGGTCTTGCCGCACCCCGACGGCCCGAGCAGCACGAAGAACTCGCCGTCGCCCACGTCGAGCGACAAGTCCTCGAGCGCCGGCCGACCGTCGGGATGGTACCGCTTGGCGAGGCGGCGGAGCGTGACCGACGCCACGGGGGTCTAGTTCCGCGTGGGCGGCTTGAACTCGACCGACATCTCGAACCGCACGCGCACCGCGCGCCCCGCGAGGCGTCCCGGCGTGAAGCGCGCCGCCCGCACGTAGTCCTTTGCCGCCTCATTGAACCGCGCATCGCTACTCTCGAGCACGCGCACCGTGCCGTCTTCGACCCGTCCGGTCGTGTCGATCACCGCCTCGATGATGACGCGCCCGCTGATTCGGGAGAGGAGCATGGGCGCGGGGTAGGTGAGTGGTGGACCAGACATCCGGTGGGGGCGCTCCTCCACGTCCGCTTCGCTGTACACATCGCCGGCGATGTGCATTTTGATCGTGGGCATCGGGGCGGCGGAGAATTCGACGGGCACCTCGACCAGGGTCTGCACGACCTGTCCACGCACGCGGGCCGCCCGGAACAGCGTGTTTAACACCAGCGTCCGGGCCGCTGCCACGAGCATCGAGTCGGACCCCTGCACCACGAGCGCCGTCGCCGGCTCGGGGTTCCCGGCGGTGTCGATCACCACGCGCACAACGACCACGCCCTCACGACCTCCTTCGGCGTAGTGCAGCGGCGGCGTCTGCACAATCTCGGGACGCTCGTCCACCTCGCTCGCACCGTAGACGCGCTGCGGCGAGGGTGGCGGCGGGACGAACACCGTAGATCCGCACGCACCCGCAACCACCACACCGATAAGCATTACCAGTCTCAAGGGGGACTCCGCTCAGAGCGCCGCGATCTGCCGAAGCAGCTCGACGTCGTCCCGCCGGGCCCCGAGCTCCGCCTCGATGTGGCGCCAGCGCAGGATGCCCTGTTGGTCGATCAGGAAATACGCGCGTTCCGAGAAGAAGCGGTCCTCGAGCAGCACCCCGTAGGTGCGGCTCACTTCGCGCTTGAAGTCACTCAGCAGATCTTGCCGCATCGCGTGCTTCGCCTTGTATTCCTTGAGCGTCGGCACCGAGTCCACGCTGATCGGGAGCACGATCGTGCCGGCGCGCTCGAACGCGTCGTAGTCTTCACTGAAGGCGCAGTTCTCGGCGGTACACGTGCTGGTGAACGCCAGCGGAAAGAACGCGAGCAGCACGTGCTTCCGCCCCCGGAACGCGGACAGCGTGACGTCGGTCCCCGCGGTGCACGGCAGCGCGAAATCGGGCGCCACGGCCCCGACGGGCAGGGTCGTCGAGGTCGCAGCCGCCAAGGTCAGGCCCCCGGCGCGCTCAGCACGGCCAGGGCGATCCAGTAGACGAGTAGTGCCGTCACCACTCCGGTCACGATCACGCCGCGGACCGTCTCGATCGGTTTCTTCGTCGGCCCCGTCGTTCCGACCAACGCGTTGATCTGGAACAACGCGAGGATCACGAGCAGGATCACGGCCCAGAGGCCGCGGTTCCCGCCGGCGGGGAGCGTGAAGTGCGACGCCGCGCCCATAAAGAACAGCATGGGGAACGAGAACACGACGTTGGTGCGGGACGCGAGAAACGCGCGCCGCGCGGCTCCCGCCGCCGCTGGATTCGCCTGGCCGCCGCCCGCGATCGCCACCGCATTGGCGATCACGATCTTCTGATTGGGCCAGATCACGCGCCAAACATTGGCGAGCATCACGGTGCCGAACGCCGCACCCGTGAGAATCGTCAGCCCCCAGGGATCGCTCCAGCTCGCACGCCGCAGCCCCAGGATGACGACGCCGGCCAGGAATGTGACGGTCGCGCTCCAACGGAACCACCACAGCGCGCGTGGCACGAGCTTCTGCGTCGCGCCGCTCTTGGTCGCCGCGTCCGCCTCGGCCATGAACGGACCCTGCACGAAGTTGAAGTAGTAGAGCAGACCGATCCACGTGATGCCGGAGAGGAAGTGAATCCAGCGGAACAAGAACTGGATTCCCGCATCGGAGAACAACGCCATCGTGCGCCTCGCAGGTGAGGGGACCGCGACGGAGACGTGAGCTGCCGGTTCGGGAAGATATCGGCGCTCCAAA
>DASQAM010000118.1:0-2078 GCA_035635735.1 Gemmatimonadales bacterium
TAGTGCTGGAAAGAACAGCTCCCCGAATGTGCCGACGTAGGCGGCAAGCGTGGGCGGCAGCAAAGGCACATGGTATTCATCGCGAAACAGTCCGAGTGTCGTGTCCCAGGACATGATCTTCAGCCAGCCGGATTTCCAGAACTGCCAGGCGACGTACCAGCGCATCGCGAACAGGAACAGTGATTGCAGGAGGTCAAGCAGCCGGGCGAGTCCCGCATGCAGTTGCGTAAGGCGAAGGAGGGCGTTCATGGGTGTTTCCTGTTCGGCGAAGCGTGCGAGGGATGAGCGACGGTGAAGGCAACGAAGATTCCGCGGCAGATCATGCGTGACAGGGCGGCGCTGAGGTCGAACTCGCTTCCGCCGCTGAGCGCGACGTCCACCGCCGCACCAAGCGTCGCGCCCCCCAGAAGGGCGCGCAGCCACGCAAAAGATGCCGCATCGAGCGTTTCAAGCTCTACGGCACCGCGTCGGCGATGAATGAGGGCGCACACGGGGCCGCTTGCAAGATCGATCAATTGTTCCGGCGCTCCGGGCTGATTGCTTTCCCAGATACGCACAATCGGGTACCGCGAGTGCACGAGCGAGCAGCTCGGATGCGGGCTGAAGCACAGCGCGACGTAATCGTCCTGCGCAATCGACCGAAGCTGCGTGACCACGAGAGGCGTTGCGTCAGCCGCAACCAGCGCCTGCTCGCGCGCCCACTCGAGGCGCGCCACGTCGCACAGGTAGGCGTACTCGGACGCGCCGAAGCGACACTCGAGAAAGTCCGCGAACGGTGCGCCGATGTGATGCAGATCCCCGCAGCGTGAGGGGTGCGCCGAGAGAAAGTCGAGCGCGAGTCGCCTAAAGTACGCTTCGCCAACCAGACGCTCGATGACCGGGAACTCCAGCGCGAGTGTTTTGCGAAACCCTTCCCGCAGGTTGTTTCGGTAAACAGCCAGGCGCTCGCGCGGCGCGATGCCACGGTCGCCAATGATGTCTGCGGTGACCGCATCGTCGCCGTCAAACAGGGCGGCGCCGAATCGCTGTTGCAGCTCACGCAGATGCAACATGCTGGCTCTCCTGAATCGCGTCAGCCTTCGCGGCCTCGGCCATCAGCACATCAAGCGCGGGGATATCCGTATCCCATTCGATGAGTGTCGGGACGCCCGGTAGGCGCCGCACCGCATAGCGATAGAGCGACCACACGTCGTCGCACACCTGAGTGCTGTGCGTGTCGATGCGAATCTCACGATCGCGATGGCGATCGACGCTGTGCCCGGCGAGGTGCATCTCCCGCACCGCGTGCCGTGGCATTGCGTCGATAAAGGCTCGCGCATCGAACGCATGATTCATCGCGCTGACATAGATGTTGTTGATGTCCAAAAGGACGCCACATCCAGACGCCTTGGCAAGCGCGGCCAGGAAGTCCCATTCGGTCATTGTTGAAGCCGAGTACTCGACGTAGCTCGAGACGTTTTCAATTAGAATCTGCTGTCCGAGGAAGTCCTGCACGTCGCGCACACGACCGATCATGTGTCGCAGCGCCTCCTCGGTGTGAGGTAAGGGCAGCAGGTCGTTGGTGAAGCGCCCACCGATCGCACCCCAGCACAGGTGCTCGGAGATCAGCGCGGGCTGGCATCGCTCGATGAGCCACTTTAGTTTGGCGAGATGCTCGAGGTCGAGCGGGTCGGTCGTCCCAATCGAGAGACCGACACCGTGCAAGCTCAAGGGGTAGTCCTCGGCGATGCGCTCGAGAATCCCTGGTAGCACTCCGCCCGCCGCGAAGTAGTTTTCGCTGTGAGCTTCAAACCAAGCGGCGGCGGGGCGCTCGCGCAGAATCTGCGCATGATGCTTGGCCCGCAGACCGATCCCGGTTTTAACCGGAATCGGTTGCGGAGCACGGATCGGTCGGATCGGTCGCGTTTCCACGCGGCGTACTGGGACTACTTCTTCCCTGCGGGGCCGAGCGAGCCACCGACAATACGTTCGCAGGTGCCTTTGGGCAGCTTGACCCATTCCGTGGCGCTCTTCGCCTCGGTGCCCTGACCCGAACAGGCGTGTTTTGCACCAGCGCAATCGTTCTTGCCGGCCTTAGC
>DASQAM010000119.1:0-2516 GCA_035635735.1 Gemmatimonadales bacterium
TGGTTCATCGGGTATACGCCCGAGCTCGTGACGGGCATTTGGGTCGGCTACGACATCCAGCAGCGCATCCTCGAGCACAACGCCGGCGGAGGAAAAATCGTCGCGCCCGCGTGGACTGCGTTCATGCGCGATGTGTACGACCGCCGGCCCGCACCGCCCGATTGGGTGCGACCCGACTCGCTCATCACGCGCGAGGTGGATTGGTCGAACGGCTACCTCGCCACGCCGTTCTGCCCCCAGGAAGTGCGGCATTGGGACTGGTTCTACCCGGGCACCGAGCCGACTCAGGCCTGTCCGGTGCACGCCCCGTTCGGGCTCGGGGTCTCGCCCTAGCCGCGCGTGCTGCGCATCCGCGCGGGCTCGGTCCATCCGGTCACGGCGCCGCCCATCGAGGACGGCGCCGTTCTCGTTGACGACCGTGGCACCATCGCCGCCGTCGGCCCTCATCCCCTCATCCCCGCGCCGCCGGGGGCCCGTGAGTTCGCGTTTCCTGACGCCAGCCTCGTCCCCGGCCTCGTTAACACACACACCCACCTCGAGCTGACGCACCTCGCCGACAAGAACGCGGAGCGCGAGTTCGCCCGATGGATCCGCGCGCTCCGCACCCTGAAGGACGCCACGACCCCCGACGAGTTCGCCCGCGCGGCGGAACGGGGTGTGCGCGACGGCTGGGCCGCCGGCGTCACGTGCGTCGCGGACACGGGGAGCACCGGGGCGCCGCTCGAGGCCCTGGCGCGCCTGGGAGGACGGGGGATCTACTATCAGGAGGTCTTCGGCCCCGACCCCGCGAAGTGCGCCGCGAGCATGGAAGAGCTGCGGCGAGCCCTCGACCGCCTTAGGCCCTTAGCCACTTCGCCCCTGACCCTCGGTGTCTCCCCGCACGCGCCGTACACCGTGAGCGGTCCTTTGTATCGCGCGGTTGCCGACTTCGCGCGCGGCGCAGGCCTGCCGGTGGCGCTGCACCTCGCTGAATCAAGCGCCGAGACGCAGCTCGTGCAGGAGGGCGGCGGGCCGTTTGCGGATGCGTTGCGAGCCCGCGGCATCGCCGTTACGGCGCACCACCGCTCACCGGTCCAGTACCTCGTGCAACTTGGCGTCTTGCAACGTGCAACGGGGTGGCTCTGCATCCACTGCGTTCGAGTCGACGGGCCGGATATCGAGTCGCTCCGAGGTGCGGGGGTGGCGGTGGCGCATTGTCCCCGCTCCAACCGGGCTCACGGTCACGGGACCGCACCACTCTCGGCGTTCCGGCGAGCGGGCCTGCGCGTCGGCCTCGGCACCGATTCGGTGGTGAGCGTGGGTGACTCGAGTCTCTTGGCCGAGGCTGCGGCCGCCGGGCTCGAGGGTGAGGACGCGTTGCGAATGCTGACGCTCGAAGGCGCCCGGGCGCTCGGACTCGAACGCGAGATCGGCTCCCTGGAAGTCGGAAAGCAAGCAGATCTCGCGGTATTTCCCTCCACCATCCTCCACCGCCCTCCACAGCCCTCCACCGCCCTCCTCACCATCGTCGCCGGACGCGTGGTTCACGGCTAGATTCTGGCCCCATGAAAACCCAACGCCACGCGGCCATCCTGAAGATCGTCCGCTCGGAGACGGTCGCGAGTCAGGAGCAGCTGCGCGAGCTGCTCAAGGCCGAGGGGTTCGACGTCACTCAGGCGACGCTGTCTCGCGACATCCGCGAGCTGGGCCTCGCCAAAGTGGCCGCGCCCGACGGTGGCTCGCATTACGCGCCGCCGCCCGAGACGGGCGCAGCCATCCGGCCGCATCTGGGGCAGCTGCTCCCCGCGGTGCTGGTTTCGGTCGATGGCGTCGGTCCGTTGCTCGTAGTCAAGACGCCCGCGGGCGGCGCTCAGGGGCTCGGCCTCGCCATCGACGGCGCCGGGTGGACGGAGATCATCGGCACGATTGCGGGCGACGACGCGGTCCTCGTCATTACCAAGAGCGAGCGCGCTCGACGCGCCGTGCAGACGCGCATCAAGGAGCTGGCAGGCATTCCCGACTAAAGAGGAGGCGACGTGAACTCTGCGACCCGCGTGACCCGTATCCGGCTGCTGGCGGCCTGCGCCGCAGTGGCCCTGACCGCCGCTCCACGACCGAGCCTCGCGCAACAGGCGACGGCGAGCGGCCCCGTGGCGCTCAACACGTTGACAGCCGCCGAGCGCTCCGCCGGCTGGCGCCTGTTGTTCGACGGTAAGACCACCGCCGGGTGGCGGGGCTACAAACAGGACTCGGCGCCCCCCGGCTGGCAGGTCGTGGACGGCGCGCTGACCCGGGTCAACTCCGGCGGCGACATCGTGACGCGGGACAAGTTTCGGAATTTCGAGCTGACGCTCGAATGGAACATCTCCCCCGGAGGGAACAGCGGGATCTTCTATCGGGGCAGCGAGGACGACGATGCCATCTACTGGAACGCGCCCGAGATGCAAGTGCTGGATGACGCGGGGCACGTGGACGGCAAGTCACGTCTCACGGCGGCGGGCGCTGCGTACGACGTGTATCCCTCGCCGGCCGGCGTC
>DASQAM010000120.1:0-3528 GCA_035635735.1 Gemmatimonadales bacterium
ACGGTCGATTTCCGGCGCCTCCTGGCCAGCATTCCAGACATCGATAACAAGCCCTGTTACGTCGAGGAGGAGGGCGTCGAGCATGCACTCGACAACGCGCGACGGAATTCTGCGTTTCTGAAAACGCTGGAATTCTAGCGAGTGGCTCCCTGCTGACGGCTACTTCGGAAGCTGATAGGAGCCGGTGCACTCCCATGCGCTGACGCCATTGGCGATCGTTTTCGACCGGCACGATCCGCTTCCCCTGAGGCCCTGCAGCCTCCCCGTACCACCCACGAACAACCAGTTCCACATCGCGCTCTGGGGCGCTCCATCCTTCAGCGTGGTCGTCCCCACGTAGCGATAGTGAGCCTGGTCGCCGTCCGACATGGTGTCCAGGAAGTAACCGTGGAACTGCGAAGTGCTGTCGCTCACCTCGTCGGATTGCACGCCCGTGCCCCCCTTGGATCGGAACGCACCGATCGCAAACGGTTTGGTCCATCGGCACTTGGTTTGGCTGATCGTGAACGCGTGGTTAGGGCGATCTCCGATCGGGATCGTGTGCGTGACGTCGGGCTTGGCGCATGTTCCAGCCCCGGACAGCTTGGTCTGCGCCCCGAGCACCGGCGCGCCCAGGAACGTCAGCCCGAGCGCGAGGAAACGTGTACGCATCTCATCCTCCTGGTCGTGGTCGCCCTTACTTTGCATCGTATCCGGCGAATTCCCCTCGCTGGTACACGTTCCCCTTGTATTCCTGGTCGAGATGGATGCCGATCTTGGACGTATAGTATCCACGCGCGGTCCACCCCTTGAGCTCTCCGAAGAAGCGCTCGGAGGCCGTCTTAGGGTCCGCCTCGCCCGCCGCCAGTCGCGTGAGGACCGCGACCCGCTGGTCCGGGGTGGCCTCGAGGAACGGCTTCGCGTTGAGCTCACGAGACAAGCCATCCACGGCCTGGAGGCCGGAGCGCCACTTGGCCTGCCAGTCGGGCTCGAGCGATTCGGCCAGACGGCCGTCGATGTAGGCGGCCACGCCGGCGATGCGCGCCCCGGGGGAGTGGTCATCGGCGGGGATGATGAGCTCGGTGAGCTCATCCAGCAGCGCGTACTCCGCCGCCGTCAGGAATTTGCCCGGGACACCGGCAACGGGCTGCGTCGTGATCGCCCCCCCCGGCAGCAACGGAGTGACCAGCGCCGCCGCCGTGGCGGCGATCATGTCCCGGCGCGAGAGTGACTCCGGGAGCTTGGGCGCGTCGGTCATAGGTTCCCCTTCCTGAGTTCGTCCGCCAGATGATCACACGAACGCCACGCCAACGCCATGATGGTCCACGTGGGATTTTGACACGACGCGCTGACGTGGCTCGAGCCGTCGACGACCAACAGGTTCCGGACGTCGTGCGACTGCTGAAACTGGTTCACCACCGAGGTCTTGGGATCGTTGCCCATCCGCGCGGTCCCCAGCTCGTGGATGGACCACCCCTCGGTGAGCACCTTGTCGTCCGTCCCCACAACCTCGATCCCCGCAGCCTCCAGCATCTCGCGCCCCGTCGCGACCATGTCCGCGGCCATCTTGCGCTCGTTGTCCGAGAACTGGTAGTGAAAGCGTAAGACGGGGATCCCCCAGGCGTCCTTCACCTCGGGATCCAGATCGACGTAGCTCTCGTAGCGAGACAAGACCTCGCCAAAGGCGCCCAGGCTGATGAACGCCCCGGCATGATCGCGTACGCTCCTTTTGAACTGGCCGCCGAATCCCGGCGTCTCCATGACGTGCGCCGGGAACATGGAATGCCCGCTGTTCCCTTCGAAGCCATAGCCACGGATGAACCCGGGCTGGCGGTCCTTCAGGTTCCGGAAGCGCGGGATGTAGAACCCGCCCGGCCGGCCGTCATCCAGCGTGTGCGGCTTGCCCACGAGCTCCTTGATCAGTCCAGTGACACCCGGTCCCATCACGTGCTCGCAGAAGTTGTGACCGACGTGCCCGCTCGAGTTGCCGAGGCCGTTGGGATGCTGTGGGGAGCGCGACAGCAGCAGCAGGCGGGCGGATTCGAGCGTCGAGGCGGCCAGGATCACCACCCGCCCCTTGGCTTCGTAGCTCTTGCGGGTCACGCTGTCGAGGAAGGCGACCCCGCGCGCTCGCCCGGTGTTCTTGTCCACCAGCACCTCATGGACGGTGGAGTTGGGCCGCACCGTGAGGTGGCCCGTGTCCATCGCCGGATAGATGAGCCCGGTGGGCGAATCGAACACGGCGTGGATGTCGCAGCCGCCGGGCCGCCGATCGCAGGCACCCCGACCGTAGCACTTGCTCCGGTACTTGTTGTGCTTCAGGCCGTCCGTGGTGACGCCGGCGCGGTAGGGCGTCAGGACCTGTCCCGCTTTCTTCAGACTCTCGCGTAGCTTCACTTCACCGGCGTTGAGCTTCGAGGGACGTTGGAACTGGCTGTCCGGCAGGTGCGGCAGGTTCTCCTTGACTCCGGAGATGCCGAGGTAGAGGTCGACCTTGTCGTAATACGGCTCCACGTCCGCGTAGGAGATGGGCCAGTCTTCGCCATAGCTGTCGTGCGACTTGGCCTTGAAGTCGTAGTCGGAGAGGCGGAGGGCCAGGCGGCCCCAGATATTGGTCTTGCCCCCCAAGCAGCGGGCCCGCACCCACGCGTAGTTGGTTCCGGTGAAGGGGTGATCCTTCTCGTCCACCAGGATGTTCTTGACGTAGTCCGACCCCGACCATCCGCCAACGTACGAGTACACGTGCTTGAACGCCGTCCCCTTGGCATACGGCGGTTTGCGGATCGTGTACTCGTTGAAGGAGAGGTGGTGCGATCCCGGTGGGGCGTCGCCGCGGCGCGGGTGATCGTACGGCCACTGCATGGAGCGGAGTTCCTGGTTGATATCGAGTTTCTTGCCGGCTTCCAGCATCAGGACCTTCATGCCGCGTGACGTCAGGACGTGCGCCGCCATGCCGCCGGCGGCGCCCGAGCCCACGATCACCGCATCGTAGGTCTGCGTGAGGTCGACGTCCTGCTCGATCGGCGGGGCGACCTTGACGAGCGTCATCGGTGCACTCCTCCCTACTTCGGCTGTTGCACGGTACGCAAATAGGGCTTGTGGGTCTTGAAGCCCTGCGGGTACTTCTTACGCGCGTCGTCGTCCGAGACGGACGTCGGGATGATGACGTCCTGGCCCGGCTTCCAGTTGGCCGGCGTCGCCACCGTGTGCTTCGCCGTGAGCTGCACCGAATCGAGCAGCCGCAGCACCTCGTCGAAGTTGCGGCCCGTGCTCATGGGATAGGCGATCATGGCTTTGCCCTTCTTGTCCGGACCGATCACAAACACGGAACGGACCGTCGCGTTCTCCACGGCCGTGCGCTTGCCGCCGGTCGCATTCGGGTGGATCATGTCGTACAGCTTCGCGACCGTCAGATCGGCGTCGCCGATCAGCGGGTAGTTCACGGCGTGGCCCTGGGTCTCTTTGATATCGTTGAGCCAACGCGCGTGGTCGGTCACCGGGTCGACGCTCAAGCCGACGACCTTGGCGTTGCGCCGGTCGAACTCCGGC
>DASQAM010000121.1:0-3559 GCA_035635735.1 Gemmatimonadales bacterium
CGGCATTGCCGCCGAGCACGCAGGAGCGCATCCTGCGCGACCACTGTCGCTACGAGCTCGGCGTCACGGCGCTGCACGAAGGTTATCCCGGCCACCACCTCCACTTGGTGCATGCGCAGCAGCAACCCTCGGACACCCGCAAGGTCGTGTGGACGTCGCTCACGGTCGAAGGCTGGGCGTTGTACTGCGAGGACATGATGGGGGAAGAGGGGTTCTACCAGGCGGAGGAGGAGCAGTTCTTCCAGCGCGTGCACTTGTTGTGGCGCGCGACGCGCATCCTGCTCGACGTCGGCCTGCACACGCGGGGCATGACGTTCGAGCAGGCAGTGGAGCATATGACGACGCACCTGCGGGTGGACCGCGCCAACGCAGAGGCGGAGGTGCGGCGGTACTGCGCCGAGCCGGCCCAGCCGCTGTGCTACGCGGTGGGGCGGCGCGAGATCCTCGAGCTGCGGAAGGACTTCCGGGCCGCGCAGGGCAAGGCCTTCACCCTGCGCCGTTTCCATGATGCCTTACTGCGCTACGGCGGCCTCCCCGTCACGCTGATCCGCTGGGGCCTCGGCCTCAATGCATAGGGGCGCAGCCCCCCCTCCGTCATCGCCGCTCCCGCGGCAGGTAAAGCTGTTCGGCTGGGTCTCGCTGCTCAACGATTTCGCGAGCGAGATGATCTACCCGTTGCTCCCGGCGTTCGTCACGGGCGTTTTGGGCGCTGGGCCGCAGGCGCTGGGCGCGCTCGACGGTGCGGCCGAGTTCGCGGCGGCATTCGTGAAGCTCGGGGCGGGGCGCCTGGCCGATCGCGTGCCCTTGCGCGGACCGATGATCGTGCTCGGGTACTTCATCGCCGTGGTGGTCCGGCCTGTCATCGCCGTCACGGGCGCGGCGTGGCAGGTGATCGGGCTGCGGGTGGTGGACCGGCTGGGGAAGGGGCTCCGCACGCCGCCGCGCGACGCGCTCATCGCCGACGTGACGCCGGCGGAGCTGCGGGGGCGCGCCTTCGGGCTGCAGCGCGGCATGGATCACGCGGGAGCGGTGCTGGGGCCGATCCTCGCCTGGTGGCTGCTCGCGTCCCGGAGCGCGAACGTGCGGGCGGTGATTGGGTGGAGCATCGCGCCCGGAGTTCTGGTTCTCCTGCTCGCAATGTGGGCGGTGAGAGACGGCGGAGGTCGGGGGAGGCTGGGGGAGGTTGGGGAGGTTAGGGGAGGCGGTGACCGGGCAGGACAACCTTCTCTAACCTCCTCCAACCTCCCCCGGCCATCACCGGTCTCCCCTCTCTTCGGGATCTCTGCGTTTTATCTCCTCCGCATGCCCGACACCCTGATCATCCTGCATTCTCAAGAGCTGGGCGTGCCGGTGTCGATCGTCCCGCTCTTGTGGGCGGCGGTGCACGTGGTGCGATCGTCGTCGAGTTTCCTCGGGGGCGCGGCGAGCGACCGGCTGGGGCCCGGGCAGACGATGTGGGTGGGGTGGCTCGTGTACGCCATGCTGGCCGTGGGGATGGCGCGCGCGAGCACGGCGGCGGCGGCATGGGGGCTGTTCCTGGCGCTGGGGCTCGTCTCGGGACTGACGGAGAGTCCCGAGCGAGCGCTGGTGGCGCGGCTCGCGGGCACGCACCAGGGGAGCGGGTTCGGCGTGTATCATGGCATCACGGGCTTCGCGGCGCTCGTGGGAGGGGTGGCGTTGGGCGGAGTGTTCCAGCGGTATGGAGCGGCGCCCGCGTTTCTCGCGAGTGCGGCGGGGGGCCTGGCGCTCGTGTTTGCGTGGCCCCTCGTGTCACGGAAGTTCTCGCCCCCAGTGCGCGGATAAACCCGCGGCTCGGCGTTTGTCAGTAAACTGACGCGTGCATTGCCGCTTCAGCGGTACGTGCCGAGTCGCGGCTTGAGCCGCGGACACGCCCGTGGGCGGTGGCGTAGGTGCACGTGCGGCCAAGCACTGATCGGAGGAAAAGTATGAAGCCTGTCGTCTCGGTCATTCACGGCCCCGGTGAGGTCCAGGGACTGCCGTTCTCGTCCGCCGTGCGGGTTGGGGATTTGCTGTTTCTCTCGGGACAGATCGGGAACGTGCCTGGCACGCGCAAGCTCGCCGACGGAGGTATTGCGGGCCAGACGCGCCAGGTGCTCGAGAACATCAAGGCGGTGCTCGCGTTCGCGGGAAGCTCGCTCGACCGCGCGGTGAAGTGCACGGTGTTCCTCGCGGACATCCAGGACTTCGCGGCGATGAATGCCGTCTATGCCACGTATTTCCCGAAGGATCCACCCGCGCGCTCGACGGTGGGCGCAAGCGGGCTCGCCGGGGGCGCGCGGGTGGAGATCGAGTGCATCGCGACGGCGGGTTAGACCGGGGCCGCCCTGGTCACCTCCCGCTCACCGTGCGGGTCGACATCCAGATATCAAACCCACCGAGCCCACCCCGACCCACACCGGCAATGAATAGGAGCGTGCGACCGTCGTGCGACAGGTCCGGCTGGAACTCGGCGAACCCTGTGTTCACCGGTGGTCCCAGGTTCACTGGCGCCGACCAGGGGTCGTGGACGTTGCGACGCGTGGAGACCCAGATATCGAATGCGTTGGCGCCACTGGGGGTCAGGGGGCGCCCGGAGTTGAACAGGATCGCTTTCCCATCAGCGCGCACGGTGACGAACACGGCGGTCCCAAGACACTACCTCTCAGGCGGCAGAAATAGCTCCCGTCCTGGAGCGTGTCAAGATGGAACGCTGCGCCGACGCGCTTACGGGGCCGGCGCGACGTTCTTCACCACCGTGCCTCCTTTCATCACGAACACGACGCGCCGCAGCGCGGTGATGTCTTCGGCCGGGTTGCCGTCGATGCCGATCAGGTCGGCCTCGAGCCCTGGGGCTATGGCGCCGATCGTGTCCGCCAACGCGAGCGACTGAGCCGCGAGCGACGTCGCGGACACGATTGCGGCCATCGACGGCTGGCCGCCGACCTGCACCCGATAGATCAGCTCTTCCCAATTCTTCCCGAAGGCGCCCGCGACGGCGTCGGTGCCGAACACGATGTGGAGCTTGGGGCGTCGCAGCGCCTGCTGGAACACCGTGAGGACGAGGGGGACCGCCCGGTGCATGTGCGCGAATCCCTCTTCGGTGTAGTTCTCGATGCCGAGAAAGCGCGCCTTGTTGTCGAAGTAGTTCTGGAACACGAGGTACAGGTTCGGATCGAAGAACGTCCCGTGATCGGCCATGAGGTCGAGGGTGGCCTCATCGAGCAGTACGCCGTGCTCGATCGACGTCGCCCCGGCCAGCACGGCGCGCCGCGCGGCCTCGGCCGCGTGCGCATGGACGACGCAGCGCCGCCCGTGCGCTTTGGCTTCGCCACAAGCGGCCCGCAGCTCGTCTTCCGAGAGCGTCGGCCCGCCGCCTTCCCGGATGCTCTTCGAGCCGAGGATCTTGATCACGTCGGCGCCCGCGGCAACGCGCTGCCGCACGGTGCGCCGTAGCCCGTCGGCGTCGCCGTCCTCGGGCGTGATCCAGTCGAGTGACGTGATCACGCGCGGGCCCGGGATCGTGCCCCGCGCGATCGCGTCGCGCAGGTCGCGATCGAGC
>DASQAM010000122.1:0-7007 GCA_035635735.1 Gemmatimonadales bacterium
ATGATGGTTGTGCGGGTAATACGCGAGCGGGTACAAGCCTTGGGGCTTCTGTCCCTCGATGAACGCCTCGTCGGCGTGGACCGCGTGTTGGTTAGCCGTGATCGCGTCAGTGTAGCGTCCCACGCGGATGTAGATGTGGGCCGGCATGTGGACGAGATGTCCCGCGCCCGGCATCAGTGCCGCGAGCCGTTCGGCGCACGGCACCGCCTTCTCCGGCGCGACGGCTTCCACGGCATGGATGTAGTAATGGCACGCGCCCGGATGGCGGGGGTTGGCCCGCAGGACGCGCTCGAGCTGGGCCACGATCTCCGTGGTCCCGGGATACGGCTCCCCCGTCTTCTTGTCCCAGTAGTTCCATGGGCGCTTATCCATCAGCGCCTCGGCGTACAGCGTCGCCGCGTCCAGGTCGTTGCGGTACCGCTTTACGACGTCGCCCATGGCGGCCGCGTAGGCCGCATCGAGCGCCGCGCGATCGGCGGGTGGGATCGGCGCGTACCGCTTGGCCAGGGCGTCGATGTAGGCCCGCTCCCGGGGGCTCGCGCCGCGCTCGCGCGCGAGGGCCTGCTGGACGGCCTTGTATGCCGCAAGTCCAGCGGCGGAGTCCATCCCCGCGTTCACATGTGGGCCGTACGCGTAGGCCACCCCCCAGTAGCACATGGCGCAGTTTGAGTCCAGCTGCGCGGCATGGTTGAAGGAGCGGATGGCCTCGCGGTGGTTGAAACCGTACAGGAGTCGCATGCCCTGGTCGAAGTACTGCTGGGCCAAGGAGACCGGGGTCGTGATCGGGACGTGATGGTCGCCCAGGTCGGTGTAGAGGGGGACCGTATCACGGGGTGGTCCCTCCAGCGCCGCCAGAATCATCAGCAGATGATGTACGTGCATAAATCTCCCTTAAACGCGCTTCTTGCTGAGACTCCGCAGCCGATTGATATCGTGTTGGGTGAGTCCCCGTCCGCCATACCGCTCTTCCTGCCACGGATCGCCCCGCATGTGGTAGCCGTTCTGCTCCCAGAAGCCGGGCACGTCTTGATCTACCAGTGTGAAGCCCCGTGCCCACTTCGCGCTCTTCCAGAAATACAAGTGCGGCACCAGCAGCCGGGCGGGCCCGCCGTGCTCGGGCATGAGCCACTCACCGTTCCACTTGAACGCGACGAGGTTGTCCGGGCGATCGAGATCCGTCAGCGGCAGGTTGGTGGTGAACCCCTGCTCGGCGCTGACGAGACAGTAGTGCGCGTCGGGCTTCACCACCGCGCGTTCCAGCAGGAGCTGCACCGCCACGCCCTGGAACGTGTTGTCGAGCCGGCTCCAGCGCGTGACGCAGTGAATGTCACACTGCACCACCTTTCGGGGTAGCTCGAGCAGTTCGGCGTACGTGAGCGTAAATGGCCGGTCCACCAACCCGGAGACCTCGAAGGTCCAGGTACTCGTGTCCACCTTCGGCACGTCGCCGTAGTGGAGCACCGGCCATTTGGTGGTCAAGACTTGGCCGGGGGGCAGGCGATCCTTCGCCATGGGAGTCCGATCTCGCAGCGCGTCGAGGAATCTCGTCACGGCGCGGGGCGCAACACCAGCAGGTGGGCCGTTTCGCGCTCGATCCGCGCGCGGGAGTAGATGAGCGGGAAATACTTGCCTTCCGCCCAAAGCGGCAGCAGGTCGTCGTAGTAGGGACTGCCGGGCTGGCCCGACTGGCCCGGCACGCTCGTCGCGACCGAGCGGTCCCAGTCGGCGAGGTCGAGGATCTGTCTATAGGACGCGCCCGAACGCTGCTCGTAACCGCCGCCCGCGGTGGCGTTGACGGTGTTGGCATCACCGCCGCGCGGCACGTCTCCCAGGTCGAAGGCCGCGGCCACAGGATGGCGGAAGTTCGCGCGGTGCAGGGCGCCCCACGACCAGTGCGACCGGTCCGCGCCGAGTCGACGCGAGAGGTCGGCAATGGCTTCGTCCAGCGCCGTGAGAACCAGGGAATCATGTGCGGCGACGGGCTTGAAGGCGGTCACCAGGCGTACCAAGGTCGGAAGAGGAGGAGAAACGTCGTCGACCGCCACGCCGGCCTCAATCCGCGCGAGTCGCGTCGCGAGTGCATTGAGCCATGCTTCGTACAGGAGCGGCGCCGCCTGGTCGCGTCTCATCGTGAAGTCCCAGCGATCGAGGATCGCGATGTCGGAACGAGCCGCCGCGCCACGCCGGCGGGCGGCCGCCAGCAGGACGGGGACGAGCTGCGATGCCGGGAGGGAGTACTCGTCGAGCTGGAGCCGCTCCAAATCGTCGACCGTGAGGTGGGTGGCGCCGCGCAGCACCTGGTCGATGCGCTGTGCGCGGTAGGGAGGTGCCCAGTCGTAGTTGAGCGCGTGGGGATACCCCGGCGGCAGGATGTTGTGGTTGGCCGTCACGATCATCCCGCTGGGCGGGTCGTAGGCCTGCGGCAGCTCGCGCGGGGGCAACATCCCTTGCCACTCGTAGCGGCCGTCGCCCGGAACGGGTAAGAGGCCCGACCAGCCCCGCACCGGCATGAGCCCCGCGGCGATCCACCCGATGTGCCCATCCACGTCGGCGTAGACGAGATTCTCGGTTGGGAGCTTCCACCGCGCGGCTGCCTCCAGGAAGGTCGGCCAATCCCTCGACCGGTCGACCGACAACTGGGCGAGATAGCCGGCGGTTCCCGGCTCGCTGCCCACGAATCGCACGACGAATGCACGCCCCCGGGCGCTGTCTTCCGCGAGGATCGGTCCGTGCTCGGTGTATTCGAGTCGAACGACGCGGGGCCGCTCGCCCCTCACGCGAATCGTGTCCACGACGACGCGCACCGGAATCCACACGCCACGCGTGCGGTAACACCGCTGGCCACCGGCCCCGCACGGACCGACCTCTTCGACGTACACGTCCTGCTGGTCCATGCCGACGATGGTGAACCCGAAGCCCACCCGCTCGTTGTGCCCGGCCGCGATGCCGGGGAGCGCCGGCTCGCCGGCGCCGATCACGTTCCACCCCGGTCCGACGAGGTGCATGACGTAGCGTAGCGCAGGCACGCCGATCGCTCGATGTGGGTCGTTCGCAAGCAAGGGTTTACCGGTCGCGGTGCGGGCGGCGCTCACGACCCAGTTGTTCGACCCCTCGAGCCGCCGGTAGCTCACGTCTCCATAGGTCTGCCCCAGGGCGCCGAGATCGATGCCTGCCAGATCGAGCCCAGGGGCGGGATCGAGCGGCCGCGTGGGATCCGGCGGCCAGAGGGCCTCGGTGCGTTCCACGCCGATGAGGTGGACCAGGCGCGCGCGCTCCAGTTCATCGAGCGCGTTCCCCGTCATCGCGAGGGCCGCCATCCGTTGGAGTGGTACCTCGTAACTCCAGGGCTCGGGCGCGGACCCGAGCAGCGTGAACTCGATGGGCGGGTGGGTCCGGACGTGGGCGATCCAGGCGTTGACGCCGTCGACGAACGCGCGCACGATCTCGCGAGCGTCCGGCGCGTAGCTCGCCCACTCGCTCGTCATGTCCCCGCGGTAGGCGAGCAGACGCGCGATGCGGTCACGCTCGACCGCGCCGGATCCGACGACCTCGGCGAGCCGCCCCTCCCCAATCCGCCGCCACATTTCCATCTGCCACAGCCGGTCCTGCGCGGCGACGAAGCCCTGGGCGAAGAACAGGTCCTGTTGCGTCTTGGCGTAAATGTGCGGCACGCCCCAGGGGTCCCGGCGCACCTCGACCACGCTATCCAGGCCGGGGACGCCGATGGTGCCGTCTAGTTGTGCCAGGCGGCCGCGCGCTGAATCCAGCAGCTCTGCTCGGGAGGGGAGTTGGGCGGACAGCAGCGCCGGGAGCACGAGACCCCAGAGCGCGGAATTGATCATGGAGTGAGAGCGTCTGCGTGAGGTCTTCCCGGCCGCGCCGACACCCGGAACGCCCGCTCGAAGCCGCGGATCACTGCTTGGACACTTTGCGCCCAGAGGGACTGCTCCCGGGTCCCAGCTCCCAGCTCCTGTTCGACCGACGTCATCTCCACCCCGGCAATTCCACACGGCACGATGCGCCCGAACTGGGAGAGGTCGGTGGTCACGTTCAACGCAAACCCATGCCAGGTGACCCATTGCTTCACGTGGATCCCGATGCTCGCGATCTTCCGGTTCCCAGTCCACACGCCGGTGTAACCCGGGTTCCGCGTGGCGGATATGCCGAGACCGGCGAGCGCGTCGATCAGCGCCTGCTCGAGGGTGCGGAGGTACCAGTGGAGGTCCCGCTTGTGACCGGTGAGGTCGATGATCGGGTAGCCGACGAGCTGGCCGGGTCCGTGGAACGTCGCGTC
Organism: Gemmatimonadales bacterium; assembly: GCA_035635735.1. GTDB lineage: Bacteria > Gemmatimonadota > Gemmatimonadetes > Gemmatimonadales > GWC2-71-9 > AG41. The sequence goes on from DASQAM010000122.1 coordinate 4,295, forward strand.
CCCGCCGCGCTCGATCTCGAAGACCTCGATGCCATCGTGGCTGAGGAGGTGCCCAGCATGGGAGTTGCGGCCCAACGTCACCACTGCGGGATGTTCGAGCAGGAGCAGCACGTCGTTCGCCAGGCGGCCCGCGATGCGGGCCTGGGCGAGGGCGCGCTGCCACTCGAGCGCCTCGGCGTACGGGACGAGGCCGGCCTCCACGACTTCGAGCATGCGACCGGTCACGATGCCGCACTCCCACGCATCGCCCAGCGGCTTCCGGCGATGCCCAGCGCGAAGCTGCCGGCGGTCAGCAGGACCATGCCCCCAAATCGCAGGAAGTGCCACACCGGAGCCGCGAGAATGCCCAGGAAGAAGGTTCCAAACACGGACAGGGTGCTGATGACGCCGCGTTGCCACATATTCTCGAGGCCCTGACTGCGCCGCCAGCTGAAGATCACGGCGACGAGTATCCCCCCCGCGGTTCCCCAGATTGGATCGAGCTCACTCACGCTCTGGCCGTAGCGACTGATCTCGGTCCGCTGCAGCAAGCGCACGAGAAGGAGCACGATCGTCAGGCACGCACCCCCAAAGCCGACGCCGGTGCCCAGGGCACCGATTCCGATGGCGAGCGGATCCTTTTCCCGGACGGGGGTCGGCGCGGTCACATGTCCACCACCCGGCCGAGCGAATCGAGCGCGGCTTGGGCCACGGCCTCGGACATGGTCGGGTGCGCGTGAATCGCGAGCTCGACCTCTTCCACGGTGTATTCATTCTCCCGCGCTACCGCCAGCTCGTGGATGATCTCGGACGCGTGTCCCCCCACGATGTGGGCGCCCAGGATCTCGCCGTATTTCTTGTCGCGGAGGATCTTCACGAACCCTTCGGTCTCGCCCGTTCCCCGCGCCCGGCCGTTGGCCGAGAACGGAAACCGGCCCGCCACGTAATCGACCTTCCGCTCCTTGCACTGATCCTCAGTGAGCCCGATGCTGGCCACTTCCGGGTGGCAGTAGGTCACACTGGGCACGTTATCGTACCGGATCGCGTGGGGCTTCTTGCCGGCGACGAGCTCGGCGACGGTCACGCCCTCCCGCATTCCCTTGTGGGCAAGCATCGGCGGCCCGGCCACGTCGCCGATGGCGTAGTAGCCCGGCGCCGTGGTCTGCAAGTTCTGATCGACCTTAATGAAGCCGCGGTCGGTCACCTGCACGCCGCATTCGGCCAGGCCGATGTTCTCGGTGTTCACCGCGCGACCCGCGGCCATCAGCACCGTCGCGACCTCGACCTTCTGCGTCGCGCCGCCCGCCTCGACCTCCAAGGTGACCTTGTCCTTCCCCGGCGTGCCCTTCTTCACCTTCGCGCCGGCGATCACGTCGATACCCCGCTTTTTGTAGCTCTTCGCGAGGGCGTCCGACGCCTCGACGTCCTCGAGCGGCAGGATCCGCGGGAGCGCCTCGATCAGGGTCACCGTGGTGCCGAAGGCGTGGAAGATGTTGGCGAACTCCATCCCGACCGCGCCCGCGCCGATGATCGCCATCGACGCCGGGGCCTTCTCGAGGAACAGCGCCTCATCGGACGAGATCACGGTGGTCTTGTTGATCTCCAGTCCGATCTGCGGCAGACCCTTCACGCGCGAACCGGTCGCGATCAGCACGGCCTTCTTCGCTTCGTACACGTCGTTCCCGACCTTGACCTTGCGGCCGGGTTGGAGCACGCCCGTACCCTTCACGACCGTGACCTTGTTCTTCTTCATCAGGTACTCGACGCCCTTCGAGTTCTGGTCGCTCACTTTGCGGGAACGCTGCATCGCGACGCCATAGTCGGTCTTCACCGCGCCGGCGTCGACGCCGAACTCCTTGGCTTCGCGCAGCAGGCTCGCGATGTAGGCCGAGTGGAGCAGCGCCTTGGTCGGGATGCAGCCGATGTTGACGCACACCCCGCCGAGCTTCTCCTTCTCGATCAGCGCGGTGCTCATGCCGAGCTGGGCCGAGCGGATGGCGCCGACGTACCCGGCGGGGCCACCGCCGAGAATGATCACGTCAAACGAGTTGGCCACAGGTACTCCTCACAAGAGCATCGCCAGCGGGTTCTCCAGCATCTGCTTGAGCGTCTTGAGGAACGCCGCCCCCGTCGCGCCGTCGATCACCCGGTGGTCGCAGCTCATGGTGATTCGCATGCGGCGCCGCGGCGTCAGTTGCTCGTCCACCACCACCGGCTTCTGAACGATCGAGCCGACGGCGATGATCCCGGCCTCCGGCGGATTGATCACCGCGGTGAACTGGTCGATGTCGAACATGCCCAGGTTCGAGACGGAGAACGTCGAACCCGTGTACTCGCTCGGCTGCAGCCGGCGGCTGCGGGCGCGCTCGGCAAGCTCCTTGGCCTCCCGGCCGATGTCGGCGAGCGACTTGCTCTCCGCGTTCCGGATCACCGGCGTGATGAGGCCGTCCTCCACCGCCACCGCCATCCCAATATGCACCTCGTGCCAGTAGCGGATGTGGTCCTCCTGGAACCAGGCGTTGCAGGCCGGATGCTTGGTGAGCGCGTGCGCGGTCGCCTTGACGATGATGTCGTTGAACGAGACCTTGCCCCCCCCCTGATCGCCGAGCTGCTTGTTGAGGGCTTCGCGCGCCTCGCTCGCCCGCTCCATGTCTACTTCGGTGGTGAGGAAGAAATGAGGAATGGGCCCGAGTGACGCGGCCAGCCGCTTCGCAATGGTCTTGCGGATCTGCGT
>DASQAM010000123.1:0-11401 GCA_035635735.1 Gemmatimonadales bacterium
CTGAACGGGCTGCGCGATGAGGTCCAGCGGACCGTCAAGCGCTTCGAGCTCGAGAACCAGGGGCTCGACGCCGTCGGGCAGCGCATCCTGGATCTGCGCGGTTCGCTCACGGACATGGAGACTCGCTGTCGCACGCTGGATGAATCGAGCCGCAGCATCGGGGACGTCCGGTCGCAGGCCGACGGGCTCACGAAGCAGCTCGGGAGCCTGTCCGAGTCCGTGGCACACCTCGAAACCCAGACGGAGCACCTCGGCGCCGTGCAGGGGGACGCCGAGCGGCTCGCCCACACCGTCGAGCAAATGACCCAGCGCGTGGCGCGACTCGAAAAGGCGCAGCCGTCCGTGGAGGCGGCGTTGCGCGACTTCGCGAGCCTGAAGGGGACGCACGAAGAGGTGAAGGATGCACTGGAGCGCATGCGGGTGGCAGAGGGCGAGGTCGCGCGGGTGCGCGAGGCGCAGGCCGGCACGAAGACCTGGCTCGGCGAAGTGACCGAGTCCGTCGCGGCGCTACGCGGCGAGCTCACGGCCGTGGAGGAGATGAAGCCAACGGTCGAATCGGTGCGCGCGGACGCCGACCGCCTGTCGCAATCGATCGCTCAGATCGAGTCGCGCCGTCAGCTCGTCGAGCAGCTGAACACCCGGCTGACCGACCTCACCGGGACCGCGGCGCAGCTCGACGAGCGCACCGAAGGGCTCGCGGCTCGCATGAGCACCACCGACCAGCAGTTTCAGGCCCTCACGGCCCACGCCGCGGAGGCGGCGCGCATCGAGAAACTGGTGCCCACGGTGGTGGGAACGGTGGAGCGCGTGGAACGCCGCATGACGCAGATCGACACGGCAGTGACGACGCTCGAAGGCCGTGCCCAGAGCCTCGAGGTCCTCGCCGAGCAGACCAGGGCGCTGGGGCAGGAGCTGCAACTACGGCAGGCCGCGCTCAACTCCGCCACCGAGCATTTGGAGCGTGCCTCACAGCTGCGGGCGGAGGCGGCCAGTATCGCGCAACAGTTGGAAGAGCGCGCCGGTCAGCTCACCGGAGCCCTCACAGGCGCCACCGATCGCACGGCGGCCCTCACGACGACCCTCGAGGATCTCGAGAATCGCGCTGGCAACCTGCGGTTCGTGCAGAAGCGTATGGCGCAGTTCGAAGAACGGCTCGCCAAATGGCACGCCACCGAGGAGCAGCTGATGCGAGCGTTGGAGCAGGCCGCCCAACGCCAGGCCACAGTCGACGCCCTCCAGGCCGACCTGTACCGCCTGTTCGAAGTGGCTGAGCGGACCGTGGACCACGTCCGCTCGATCGCCGGCGCGAAGGAGCAGGTGTCCGAGACGCGGGCGATGCTCGAGAACGTGCTCGAGCTCGTGAGCCACGCGCACGACGCCGCGAACGGGCTCGGTCACCGGCAGCGGCAGATCGAGCAGGCCGAGGAGCGCCTGGCTCGGGTCGAGGCCCTGCTCGCCGACGTCGGGTCGAGCATGGAGACGCTCCACGGGCAAAAGGGGTTCCTCGACCAGGTGATCGAGAAGGCCGGGACGCTCGAGTTCTACGCCAAACAGGCCGATGGCCTGATCGCCATGCTGCGCGAGAGCAGTGCCACAGAGCGCCCCAAGGGCGGTGGCACGCCGCCGCGCGTTGTAAAGAGCGCCTGAGGAGTCAGCACACGACAAGGGCCAGCCCGCGAGGGCTGGCCCTTGTTGCTGTACCAGCTTGCCGCGCTGGCGGCAGAGTCTTAGACGGCTCGGCCTACGACCTGACGCCGCCCGTCATGGAGCTCGTGATTACCGGCGCGTGAAGACGGCGCGCCACGCGCGGTCCTGCGCCGTCCAGGTGAAGTGGTCGTGGTCGACCATGGCGAGGGTAGAGATCGGCGGAGGGGGCGGCTCGCCCGCACCCGGCGCAATCGAGATGGCGTAGAACGTGATGCTCGGCTGAGCATCGTCCGGGATCCCGGTGAGCAGCTCGGGGGCAGACCCCACGTTGTATACCGAGGCGCTGAAGAAGCGGTCGCTCGAGGGATCGAACCCGACGACGCCCTGGCCCTGCACCTGGGAGTGGTCGAGCACCTCGGTCCATTGCAGACGCAGGTCGTCGAACAAGGCCTTCACTACCCGGATGCCCGATACGTCGGCCGTCCCGCTGAAGTTCCCCGCGAACCAGATCTCGAACTGCCACGTGCCGACCAGGTTGCCGAGGATGCCGCGGGCCGGCTGGAGGTGAGACGAGGGGCCCGCGACCGTGGCGCTGGGCCGGCCGCGGCCGCTCGCCTCCTTGGCGCCCTGGGCTGCCAGCCCCGGCGCGAACGCCGCGACGACCGCCAGCACGCACCCGGCGACTCCTGCGGACCCATGCACCCGACCGAAGCCCATGGTGTTATAGCAACCATTCATGTTATAATATGTATAGTACTATAATAGCTCTACGTGTTATATATAGCAAGGAGGCGATATGCCACAGTATCGGGGCGAGAAAGTCCGCTATCGCCGTAGGGGGCTGTTACGCCTGCGGTTGCGGCAGCTGCTGGAAGCGCAGGGTATGTCCGCCTATGGCCTGGCCAAGTTCACCGGCCTGAGCCTGAACACCATCTACCGGCTCACCCGGCCGAATGGGCGCTTCAGCCTGATTCGTGCCGATACGATCGAGCGCCTGTGTGGCGCGCTGCGGGTGACTCCGAGCGAGCTGTTCGAGTACAAGCGGCCCCCGGCAGCGTGATGGCGCCCCCGCTCTGTCCGCGAAACGTGTGACTCTGTCCCTCATGGAGGGGCCCGTGTAGCATTGGCCGCCATGCAGGACGCGCACGCGTTCCTCACGTCCCTGACGGTCGTCCTGGCGGTGGCGGCCGTCACGACCGTGGTATTCCAGCGCCTGCGCCAGCCCGTCGTGCTGGGCTACATCATCGCCGGGTTGATCGTCGGGCCCCACGTCCCGATCCCGCTCGTGGCCGACCCGAACGTCGTCCAGACGCTCTCCGAGCTTGGCGTGATCCTGCTGATGTTCTCGCTCGGCCTCGAGTTCAGTCTCCGCAACCTGATGGCCGTCGGGCCGACCGCCGGCCTGACCGCGCTCCTGCAGTCCAGCCTCATGGTGTGGCTGGGGTTCACAATCGGCCGCCTGTTCGGATGGACGACCCTCGAAAGCCTCTTCGCGGGCGCCGTCATCGCGATCTCGAGCACGACCATCATCGCCAAGGCGTTCGAGGAGCAAGGGATCAGGGGGAAGCTGCGCGAGCTCGTGGTCGGCGTGCTGATCGTGGAGGACCTGATCGCCGTCCTCCTGATGGCCGTGCTCACGGCGATCGCCTCCGGGAGCGGCCTCGCGGCAGGGCCGCTCGCCGCGACCATCGGGCGCCTGGCGGCTTTCCTCGTCGGCCTCGTCGGGATCGGACTGCTGCTGGTGCCCCGGGCGATCCGCGCCATCAGCCGCCTGCACCGTCGCGAGACGACGCTCGTCGCGAGTATCGGCATCTGCTTCACCATCGCGCTCCTGGCGCAGGCCTTCGGCTACTCCGTAGCGCTCGGGGCCTTTCTCGCGGGATCACTCGTCGCCGAATCCGGCGAGGAGAAGCAGATCGAGCGCCTCGTGGAGCCGGTGCGGGACGTGTTCGGAGCCGTCTTTTTCGTCTCCGTGGGCATGCTCATCGACCCGGCGCTCGTCGCCCGCCACTGGCCCGCCGTCGTGGTCCTGACGGCCGCCGTCGTGATCGGCAAGGTAGTGGGCGTCTCGCTGGGGGCGTTCCTCACCGGCAGTGGGATGCGCACGTCGGTGCAGGCAGGACTGAGCCTCGCCCAGATCGGGGAGTTTTCCTTCATTATCGCCGGGCTGGGCCTCGCGCTGCACGCGACGGGGGAGTTCCTGTACCCCGTGGCCGTGGCGGTCTCCGCCCTGACGACGCTGCTCACGCCCTGGATGATCCGCGCATCGGAGCCGATCGCCGCGTGGGTGGATCGAACGTTGCCGCGGCCGTTGCAGACGTTCGCCGCCCTGTACGGCAGCTGGCTGGAGGAGCTGCGTTCACGCCGGCCCGCGGCCACCGCGATGACCGGTCTGCGACGCTTACTACGCCTGTTGGTGCTCGATGCCGCCCTTATCGCCGCCATCATCATGGTGACCTCGGCCGCGATGCCGGGGGTGGTCGCCCTTGCGCGGGACCGCGTGGGTCTGCCCGAGCCGGGGGCGCGCGTCCTGGCGATCGCGGCCGCCATCGCCCTGGCGACGCCGTTCTGCGTCGGCGTGGTCCGGATAAGCCAAAAGCTCGGTCTCACGCTGGCCCGCCTCGCGCTTCCCACGGAGAAGGACCGCCGAGTCGACTTCGCGGCCGCACCCCGCCGCATGCTCGTCGTCACGTTCCAGCTGGCGGGCGTGCTGCTGGTCGGCCTGCCGCTGTTGGCGCTGACGCAGCCGTTTCTACCAGGACCGTCGGGGGCCCTGGTACTCGCGCTCGTGATGGTGATGCTGGGGGTGGCGTTCTGGCGCAGCGCCACGAATCTGCAGGGTCACGTCCGCGCCGGCGCCGAGGTGGTCCTCGAGGCGCTGGCCGCGCAATCTCGCCCGCGCTCGACGACGACCAGGACCGACACGCTGGAGCAGGTTCACCAGCTGCTGCCTGGCTTGGGAGCGCTCGCCGCCGTGCGGCTCGACCCGGGAAGCGCGGTCATTGGCCGGACGCTCGCCCAGGTGAACCTGCGCGGACGCACCGGGGCCACCGTCCTGGCGATCACCCGGGCCGACGGCGGAGTGCTCGTCCCGACCGCGGGCGAACGGCTGCGGGTCGGTGACGTCCTGGCAGTCGCGGGTACCCACGAGGCGATCGAGGCGGCGAAGGACGCCCTCGTGGGCCGGGAGACTTCCTGACGTGCGGCTGAGAGCCGCCTCAGCGGAGCAGCTGCGACACCGTGTAGATCGCGAGCCCGACCAGCCCACCGACCAGCGTGCCGTTGATCCGGACGAACTGCAGATCTCTCCCCACGGCCAGCTCGAAGCGGCGCGACGTCGCCTCCGGGTCCCAACCGGCGACTGTCTGGGCGATCAAGTCCCCGATCTCGTGGCGATACCGCTCCACCACAGTGGCCGTTAGGTCGATCACCAAGTCGTCGATCTCGGCGAGCAGGGCTTCGTTCGCCAGGAGCGCCGCGCTGAACTCGCTCAGGCCGCGCTCCAGGGGCCCAGGGTCGCGTCCGCCGTCCGCCCGGGTCGCGTAGGCGACGATCGCGCGCCGCGTCGCTTCCCACAGGCGGGTGGACAGGTCGGCGAGAGACGGGTCCGCGAGCCATTCTTCTTTGAGCGCCTCCGCCTTGGCGATCACGTCGGGGGCGTGCTGCAGGCGATCGACGAAGTCGCGCAGCGCGGTGTCGAACGCGGCCCGCAACGGGTGATACGGATCGGCGCCGATGTCGCGCAGCAGGCCCTCCACCGTCACGATGATCCGCTGGAAGATCTGGTCGTCCACGACCCCGGGCACCCACCAGGGACTCTCCGCCCGCACCTTGTCGCGAATCACGTCCCGGTTGTCGCGCACCGCCTCCGCGGCGAGCCGGACCGCCTCATTGAGCAGCGCTTGATGACGGTCGTCGGCGAGGACGAGCGCGAGGGTCTTGCCGAGCGCCGGCGCGACGCGGGTCGCGCGGAGCCGGGCGCTCACGACTTCGTGGACCAGCACCCGCACGTCCTCGTCGGGGAGGGCCTCGAGGGTCTTCGCGAGACCGCCCGCGATCTGACGAGCGATGCGCCGGCTGTGCTCGGGGTCGGCGAGCCACCGCGCGGCCCGCTCGGCGGGTCGTACCGCCCGTAGGTTGGCCGCGATGACTTCGCGAGATAAGAAGTGATTCTGCACGAAGGTGCCGAGGATCCGACCGATCCGCTCCTTGCGGGTGGCCACGATGGCTGTGTGCGGGATCGGCAGCCCGAGCGGATGCCGGAACAGCGCCGTGACGGCAAACCAGTCGGCGAGCCCCCCCACGAGCGAAGCCTCAGCCGTGGCGCGCACGTAGCCGAGCCAGGGATACTGGCCTTCGAACGCGCTCGCGCACACGAACACGGCGGCCGCGAGCGCCAGGAGCCCGGTGGCGCGGCGCTTCATGGCGTCGAGCTGGGCCTGGCGGACGGCGTCGTCGGGCCGCGACCAGGAGGGGGAGGCGGGAGAGGAGGGTGGGGACGCCGGCGTCACCGTCACGGCCCAATGATAACGGATGCGGTGTCTCGTCGGCGCAACACACCGGCGGCGCAACAGCGATCCTCTCGCACGACGAAGGGGCCCGACCGCTTCGGCCCGCTTGTTGCTGTGTTGCGGCGGGGATCCTATGACCGCTACCGCCCCTGCACCGCCCCTGATCCTGATCGCGGCCAAGCCGGAGCACTCGCTCGCGAGCGTGTTCGAAGGCAGGCACTACATCGCTGTCCAGGTGCACACGGGCGCCCTGGCGGTCGAGTCGGTGCGCGACGTCCGGCCGGATACGATCATCCTCGACGCCGACTTGCCGGATATGTCGGGCATCGACGCGTGCCGGTTGCTGCACAACGACCTGCGAATCGGGCACACGGTACCCACCCTCATCCTCGTCTCCAACAAGCCTACGCCGGAACAGCGGGTGGCCGCCCTGCGGGCCGGCGCCTGGGATTTTCTCCTTTACCCGCCGGACCCCGAGGAACTCTTGGTCAGCCTCGAGACCTACCTCCAGGCGAAGCGGAATATCGACCTGGCGCTGGCGGGGCAGGTGGATCCGGCGACGGGGCTCCACACTCGGCCCGCCCTGGCGCGCCGGGCTCGCGAGCTGGGAGCGGTGATGTCCCGCGCGCGGGGGGGACTCGCCTGCGTGGTGTTCGCCTTGGCAGCCGATCCGGCGGACCCCAAGGCCGGGAGCGTCGTGGTCCGCAGCGCACGGGTATCCGACGTCGTGGGAGCGTTGAGCCCGACCGAGTTCGCCGTGCTCGCACCGGCCACCGATCACCTGGGGGCGGTCAAGCTGGCCCAGCGCATCGGCGGTGCGTTGCAGGACGTAGTCGGCGCGAGCGGCTCCGGTGCTTCCGCGCCAGCACTCCAGATCGGCTACGACGCCGTCGCGAACCTGAAGTATTCGCCGATCGACCCCGTCGCCTTGCTCTTGCGAGCCACCACGGCGGTGCGAACCGGCAGACCGGAGCCGGGCTGCTCGTGGATGCGTCGGTTCGACGAGTCCAGGGTGTCGGTTCCGGAGGCGGGGGCCGCGCCGCGGACCACGCCGGCAGGATTCATCCTCGGCAACAGGGGAACCAGCGTATGAAGGCGATGCGTCTCTGGCCAGCCGTCCTACTGGGTGCCGTCGGCGCCCTCATCCTCGGCTGTGGGGATCGCTCACCGCTCGGCGTCCCCTCCCAGGCGCCGCCACCGCGCAGCGACTTGATCGGTGGCCTGCTCGCGCCGACCGGACTGCTCGCGTGTCAGCCGCTGCCGTACGACTCCACGACGCAGACTATCGGGCCCGAGGGGGGCACGATTCAGATCGGCGCGCACTCGCTCGTCATCCCGGCGGGCGCGCTCGCGTCTCCGACGACGATCACCGCCGTCGTGGCGTCCGGCCCTGTGAACGCCGTACGCTTCCAGCCCGAGGGCCTGCAGTTCGAGCAGACCGCGTACCTCACGATGAGCTACGCCAACTGCAACCTGCTCGGTTCGCTCGCCCCGAAGCGGATCGCCTACACGACCGATGCGCTCGACATCCTCGAGTACCTGCTCTCGGCGGACAACCTGTTCGCCCGGCGGGTCACCGGGCAACTGCACCATTTCTCCGAGTATGCCATCGCCTGGTAAGGCTGCCGTGACCGAACAGCGGCAGGCCGCCGACTTCCTGCGTGAGGCACGGGAGCGAGAGCGGGCCGCGCGTCTGCCCGAAGCGATCGCGTGTTACGAAGCGGCAGTCGCCGCGGCTGAGCGCGGCGGCGAGCAGACGGTCCTGGCCGAAGCGCTGCGACGGCTCGCGGTGGTGCGGCGCCATCGCTCCGAGGTCGCTGCGGCCACCGCGCTGTGCCAGCGGAGCCACGACGTGGCGCGCCAGGCGGGCGACGACCTCCTCGCGGCGGAAGCACTGAATACCCTCGGCGGCCTGCATCTCTCGACCGGCGCGCCGGACGACGCGCGCCGGGTGTTCCTCGAGGCCCTCGAGCTCGGTGGATCGAACCGCGAGGTGCGTGCGCGCGTGGAGCAGAATCTGGGTATCCTCGCGAACATCCGGGGCGAGCTCCACGAAGCCATCGCGCGCTACGAGCGGTCGCTCGACGCGTACCGGGACTGCGGTGACGACCACGGATGTGCGCTCGCCTACCACAACCTGGGAATGGTGAGCGCCGACCGGGGATGGCTCAACGCGGCCGACTGCTACTTCCGGGAGAGCCGCGCCCTCGCCGAGCGGGTCGGCGACGCGTATCTGCGGGGACTCTGCCTCGTCAATCACGCCGAGGTGGACGTGACACGGCAGCGCTTCGAGGACGCGCGCCAGAAGGCGGAGGAGGCCCTGGCGGTGTTCGACCAGCTGGGTGCGCAGAGCGCCAAGGCCGAGGCCTATCGGGTAATCGGCATGGTGTACCGAGAGACGGGCCGCATCGTGCTCGCCGAGTCGCGGCTCCGCTCCGCGATCGAGCTGGCCGCCGCGTCGGGCGCCGTGCTCGGTGAGGCGGAAGCCTCGAGGGAGTTGGCCCTGTTGTATCAAGCCATGGGACGTAACCAGGAAGCGCTCCGGTTGCTCAGCAACGCCTCCCGGCTGTTCCAGCGGCTGGACGCCCGGGTGGACCTGATTCACGTGGGTGGGAAGCTGGCCGAACTGAAGGAGGCGTACCTGGGGGTGGTACGCGCCTGGGGTCAATCAATCGAATCGAGCGACAGCTACACGTTTGGCCACTGCGAGCGCGTAGCGCGAAACGCGGTGGCGATGGCCCGGGTGCTGGGGCTCGACGACCACGACGAGACGGCGCTCCTCCTGGGTGCCTACGTGCATGACGTAGGCCAGTTGCGGATCCCGCACGAGCTGCTTCGCAAGGCGGGTCCGCTCACGCGCGAGGAGCGCGAGGTGGTGCAGATGCACCCGTTCTGGGGGATCGAGCTGCTGGCCAGCGTCGAGTTCCCCTGGGACCTAAAACCCATCATCCGCTGGCACCACGAGCGGTACGACGGGACCGGTTACCCCGACCGCCTCAAGGGCGATGAAATCCCACTCGCCGCGCAGATCGTCGGAATGGTCGACGTCTACGACGCGCTCACGAGCGCCCGGGCGTATCAATCCGCGCGGACGCCGGACCAGGCGCTGGCGGAGCTCACGCGGTACCGGAGCTGGTGGTCCGACCGCGTGTTCGACGCATTCCTGAAGGCCATCGTCCATCCAGCCGCCGGGCGGTAAGCTTCAAGACGGCTCGGCATCCCTTGTGTCGGCTTCGTCCCGGGGCCTAATTACTGACGGAGGCACCACACGCAGGACAGGAGGCAAACCCCGTGAAGATCCGCATTCCCAGACTCGTACTCGGTGCTGCATTGTTGCTCCCCGTCGCGGCGCCGGCGCAGACCCCTCACGCGAAAGTCAAAATTACGGCACCCGCGAACGGTGCCACGGTGAGCGGGCCGGTGAAAGTCGTTCTAGTCGCGACCGGAGTGGAGATCGTCCCCGCTACGGTGGAGCGGCCCGGGACGGGACATCATCACCTGTTCGTGGACCACGACCTCACGCCGCTCAACGACACGATTCCGCGCGGCGTGACCGGGATCCTGCATCTCGGCCGGGGGCAGACCGAGTTCGTGCTGGACTCCCTCAGGCCCGGCCCCCACCGGGTGATCGCCGTCGTGGCAGATTGGAAGCATGTCCCCCTGAAGCCGCTCGTGGTCGACACGGTGCGGTTCACGGTGAAGTAGGCGACGCCATGGGTCGCGCCCTGGTGCTCGCGCTGGCGCTCGCGTCCCTGACCAGCGGCGCGAGCGCCCAGAGCAGCGCGAAAGGATGGAATCCGATGAAGTTCCAGAAGCCGAGCGACGCCGACCTGCGCCGCACGCTCGCACCGCGGCAGTACGAGGTGACCCAGCACGAGGCCACCGAGCCGCCGTTCCACAACGAGTACTGGGACAACCACCGGCCCGGGATCTATGTGGATGTCGTGTCCGGTGAGCCGCTCTTCAGCTCGCTCGACAAGTTCGAGTCCGGCACGGGGTGGCCGAGCTTCACCAAACCGCTCGAGGCGGGCAATGTCCACGAGCGCGTGGATCGGTCGCTCTTCACAGTGCGCACAGAGATCCGGTCGGCGCACGCGGACTCTCATCTGGGCCACGTGTTCGACGACGGGCCCCCGCCGACCGGGTTGCGTTACTGCATGAACTCGGCGGCCCTGCGATTCATTCCGGTCGACCGCCTGGAGGCAGAGGGGTACGGCCGGTATCTCCCGCTGTTCCACGCGGCCGTGACGAAGGATCCGACGCCGTAGCCATACACGACCCACATCGTGGGTCACGAAGCAGATCCTTCGCGTCGCGCGCGTGCCGCGCGCTCGCTCAGGATGACACCGCCTCGCTGCTACGGTAAAGGAAGGAGGGGATTAGCGAGCGAGCCAGTCATTTTGAGCGCCGCAGGCGCGAAGGATCTGCGAACCAGGTGTTCGCCAAGTCGGCCCATGAGGGATTTTTCTGTTCGATCAACCGGACCTTTCGGGAGCGAACCCAGCCCTTGAGCTGCTTTTCTCGGGCGATGGCGTCGCGCACATCGCCAAACTCCTCGAAGTAAACCAGCCGCGTGATGTGGTACCTGCTCGTGAAGCCGGGGGTGAGGCTGCGCTTGTGCTCATCCACGCGCCGCGCGAGGTCGTTGGTGATGCCCGTGTAGAGCACACGCGAGCGACTCGCCATTATGTACACGTAGTAAGTGCGCACGACCTACAAAGTCGTGCAGCCGGGGCTAGCGACCGACACCATCTCTCGGCGGCCCGGAGCTCAGTATTGCATCGGAGGGTGGTTCTTTCTCCTTCTATATCGCGAAGCGCGCGGGCCTGTCATCCTGAGCGCCGCGGGCGCGAAGGATCTGCTTCTAGGTCGCGGGCTCGCTGGCGCACCAGCAGATCCTTCGCGTCGCGCGCGTGCCGCGCGCTCGCTCAGGATGACACCGCCTCGCCGCTACGGTAAAGGAAGGAGGGAGGTGGGCACGAAGGATCTGCTCACACCCGCCCGACGCGCAGCACGAGAGGCCAGCGCACCGTTCGGACGGTCGTCGCGGGCCCCCGCCCCCATGCGGCCTCGAGCGCGCGGCGGAACGTCGCAAACGGGCCAGGCCCTTCCGCCTGCTCGAGCGCCCACACTGCGGACCATGTCCCCACGTATCCGACGAGATCCGGCAGCCGCCAATCGAGACGGATCTCGAGCGCGGGAGCTTCGATCTCCTCGAACGGAAACGACAACGAACCATAGCC
>DASQAM010000124.1:0-1634 GCA_035635735.1 Gemmatimonadales bacterium
GCAGGTCGCGAAGTTCTCCGCCCGCGATGCCGAGGCCCTGCCCCGCTACGAGGCGATGCTCGAGCGCGTGGCGGATTTCATCGAGCCCACGCTGCTCCAGACCCCTCCCAACCCCTGGTCGTTCCGGCCCAAGAACCTGGCCCAGCTCGCCGGGCTCGGGTGGCGGTTCCTGAAGCTCGGGAAGGACGGCCCGGGAGCGCTCGAGATCCTGACGGGCGCGGCGCTCCCCATCCTCGACCGCTGGTTCGAGTCGGAGCAGCTGAAGATCGCGCTCGCGACCGACGCGATCATCGGCGCTATGGCGTCGCCCACCGTTCCGGGCACGGCCTACGTGCTGTTCCATCACGTCATGGGGGAGTGCAATGGCGTGCGCGGCATGTGGGGCTACGTGCGCGGCGGGATGGGCGGGATCACGCAGGCCCTCGCGTCCGCCGCACGCGCGCACGGCGCGGAGATCCGCGTCAACAGCCCCGTAACGAAGATCGTGACGCGCCGCGGCCGGGCGAAGGGGGTGGCGCTCGAGGACGGCACCGAGTTCCAGGCCCGCAAGGTGGTCTCGAACGTCGATGCCCACGTCACGTTCCTGCAGCTCGTGGAGGAGCGCGAGCTGCCGGCCGAGTTTCTCGCCGGCGTGAAGAACATCGACTACTCGAGCGCGTCCTTCAAGATCAACGTCGCGCTGTCGGAGCTCCCGGACTTCAGCGCCGTGCGGGGCAGCGGGCTGCCGCCCAATGGGCACTTGCGCGGCACCATTCACCTCGCGCCCACGCTCGACTACATGGAGCGGGCGTACGACGACGCCAAGTACGGCCGTCCCTCGGCGGATCCGATCCTCGAGTGCACGATCCCGTCCGTGGTGGACACGACGGTCACGCCGTCCGGCAAGCACGTGATGTCGTTTTTCGTGCAGTACGCGCCGTATCGGCTGCGCGATACGACCTGGGATGCGGTGAAAGACCAGTTTGCGGATCGCTGCTTCGACATCCTCAACGAGTACGCGCCGAACTTCAAGCGTGCCGTGATCGACCGGCAGGTGCTTTCGCCACTCGATCTGGAGCGCCGCTTCGGTCTGACGGGTGGGAACATCTTCCAGGGCGCGATGACCCTGTCACAGCTCTTCTTTCTGCGGCCGTTGCCCGGGTACGCCGACTACCGCACCCCCATCAAGGGGCTGTACCTCTGCGGCTCGGCGACGCACCCGGGCGGCGGCGTCATGGGCGCGTGCGGATACAACGCCGCACGCGAGATCCTGCGGGACCGCTAGTCCATCCCCTTCTTGGCGGTGGGCGGCAGCAGTCCGTTCAGGCGCAGATAGATCGCCATCTGGCTGTAGTGGTCCGCCCAGTCGGCGACGGTGATCAGCGCCGCCAGCCCGCGCGTGGCATTGCGGCCGCCGAAGAACGGCGTGCTGTCGGCCAGCTGCGCGTCCTTGAGCGTCCCGAGCGCGGTCGCGCAGTATTGGAACGAATCCTTCAGACCGGCGAGGAGCTTGTCCTTCGGGCCGGACCCCGAGAACTTCGGGCGCTCCGGCAGTTTCTGACCGGTCGCCGCGCTGCACAGGTAGTCGTTCCCATCACCGATCAGGTGAGCGATCACGTCGCCGAAGCTCATCTGGGCGGGCGTCGGCTTGAACC
>DASQAM010000125.1:0-8488 GCA_035635735.1 Gemmatimonadales bacterium
CTGCAGCTCGGCGAGCGTCAGCTCTGCCTCGCCGCGCCGCTCGACCGCGGCGCAGATCCGCTCCCCCCACTCGGGATCGTCCACGCCCACCACGGCGCACTCCGCGATCGCCGGATGCGTCCGGAGCACCTCCTCCACCTCGAGCGCCGACACCTTGTAACCGCCGGTCTTGATGATGTCTACGCTCGAGCGACCGAGCATCCGGTACGCGCCTTGTTCCGAGACGGCGACGTCGCCGGTGCGGAACCAGCCGTCCCGGAACGCTGCTCCAGTCGCGTCCGGCCGCCGCCAATACTCGAGGAACACCGTCCCGCCACGCACTTCGATCTCGCCCGGCGTGCCCGGCGGCACCGGCCGCCCCGCCTCGTCCACCAGGCGCACCTCCACGCCGGGCAGCGGTGTGCCGACGAATCCCGGTCGTCGCTCGCCGTGCAGCGGGTTGGCGAGCGCCATACCGATCTCGGTCATGCCGTAGCGCTCGAGCAGGACGTGGCCGGTGATCTCGCGCCACCGCTCGAGGCGCTGCACCGGCAGCGCCGCGGACCCCGAGACCATGAGCCGCATCCGGGGCGGGGCGCAGCCCGCCGACCAGGCGCGGCGGCGCTCCGGCGCGGCGGCCTCCCAGGCGGTGATCAGCTTGCCGTAAATGGTGGGCACCGCCATAAAGAGGGTGAGGTCGCCGCCGGCGATCCGGGCCCAGACCCGCTCCGCGTCGAACTTCGGAAGCATTTCGCAGCGCGCGCCGGCCCACAGCGCGCAGGTGAGGACGTTGATGATTCCGTGCACGTGGTGCAGCGGCAGGACGAGCAGGATCCAGTCGTCCGTCCGCCACTCCCAGGCGGTGACGAGGCTCGTCACCTGCGCGGCGATATTCGCATGCGTTGTCACCACGCCCTTGGGCTTGCCCGTCGTGCCGCTGGTATAGACGATCATGGCCCTCCTCCCTTCCGCGACTCCAGGGAGCGGGGAGCGGGGACCGGTTCCAACCGCTTCATCGGTCGTTACGGTGCGCACCGCCGGCGGGAGGTGCACGGCCTGCATCACGGCGGCGAAATCGGTGTGCACGACGACGGTCTCGGCGTCGGCGTCGCGGATCACGTACTCGAGCTCTGCGGGAGGGTGCGAGACGGCGAGCGGAACGGCGATGCCGCCGGCCCGCCAGATCGCCCACTGGATCGCGACGTAGTGAAAACCCGGAGGAGCGAGAAAGGCGACCCGCGCCTCCGCGAGGTCGTCGCGCCCGGCGAGCAGGCACGCGGCGACGCGGGCTGAGGCGTCCAGCAGATCGCGATACGTGAAGGTGCCTTCTCCGGCGATGATGGCCGGCCGGTCACCGTGCCCCCGCGCCCGTGCGACGAGGGGCAACTCGCTCAGGGGCGGGCCTCGATCACTTCGCGGACCTTACGGGCCAGCGCGCCGAGCGAAAACGGCTTCTGCAGGAAGGCGACGCCCTCCTCCAGGACGCCGTGATGCAGGATCGCGTCGTCGGTGTAGCCGGACAGATATAGGGTCTTGATCGTGGGACGCAGGTGCGTCAGGCGCTGGGACAGCACCCGGCCGTTCATGTCCGGCATGACCACGTCGGTCACGAGCAGGTCGATCTGCCCGGCATGGCGGCCGGCGAGGGCGAGGGCCTCGCTCCCATCCCGCGCGACCATCACCTGGTATCCGCGAGCTTGGAGTGCCTTTTCGATGATCTGGCGCACCGCGTCTTCGTCCTCGGCGACGAGCACCGTCTCGGTGCCGTCCAGCACCACCGCCGTTTCGACCGCCGCCGCTTGCGGCTCGACGGCGTCGATCCGCGGCAGATACACCTTGAAGCTCGTGCCTTGCCCCACCTCGCTGTACAGCCAGATGTAGCCGCCGCTCTGCTTCACCGCGCCGTACACCGTCGCGAGCCCGAGCCCCGTCCCCTTGCCGACGGGCTTGGTCGTGAAGAACGGCTCGAAAATCCGGGCTTTCGTTTGCGCGTCCATCCCGGTCCCGGTGTCGGTGACGGCCAGCATCACGTAGCGCCCCGTGGGAATGGTGACCCGATCGGTGGGGTAGTCGGCGTCGAGATCGACGTTTTTCGTCTCGAGCGTGAGGCGTCCGCCGTTCGGCATCGCGTCGCGCGCGTTCACCGCGAGATTGACGATGACCTGCTCGAGCTGGCCCGGGTCCGCCTTCACACCGCCACAATCGGGCGCGACTGCGACCCGGATCGCCACATCCTCGCCCAGCAGGCGGCGCAGCAGCCTCTCGAGCTCGAGGATGAGGTCGTTCGGTCGCAGCACCTGGGGAGACACCACCTGCTGGCGGCTGAACGTAAGCAGTTGCCGGGTCAGCACGGCCGCCCGCTCCGACGCACTCCGGATGTCGAGCAGCCCTTCGCGATCCGGATCGTCGGGCGGCAGGTCCTCGAGCATCAGGTCGGTCGTGCCGAGGATCGCGGTCAACAGGTTGTTGAAGTCATGCGCGACCCCGGCCGCGAGGCGACCCACGGCCTCCATCTTTTGCGCCTGGCGGAACTGCTCCTCGAGCCGCCTGCGCTCCGTCACGTCGTTGATCACCACCTGCTCAGCCCGACGGCCGGCGAACGTGATTCCGTGGCCGCTGGTCTCCACCTCGATGAGCGTTCCGTCCTTCTTGCGATGCCGCCAGGTGCCGGCGTTGTGGTAGTCGCCAGGCATGGCCTCGAGGTGTCGATGCAGAGCCGGGATGTCCTCCGCCGGCCGCAGGTCCTCGATCCGCAGCGCAAGGAATTCCTCACGCGAGTACCCGTAATGCCTGATCGCGGCGCCGTTCACCGCGAGGACGCGGTGCGTCTCCAGATCGAACACCCACATGGGGTAGGGCGTGCTCTCGAACAGCGCGCGATACTGGGCCTCTGATTCCCGCAGCGCGGCGACCGCTTGCTCTCGCTCCTCGCGGAGCCGCCGCTCCCGAATGGCCCGCTGGATCGCCTCGGGCAGTCGCGTCAGGTGGTCCTTCAGGATGTAGTCAGCGGCGCCCGCCTTCATGAACTCGACCGCTTTTTCCTCATTGAGCGACCCCGTGACCAGAATGACGGGGAGGGTGGGGAATCGCTCCTTGACGAGCTCGAGTGCCGCGGCCCCATCGAATCCCGGGAGGCCGTGGTCGGACAGGATGATATCCGGCACGAAGTCCCGCAGCGCCTGCTCGAAGCGGGCGCGCGTGTCCACCCGCTCGCTGACGAACTCCAATCCTGACTTGGTCAGGTGGCGTTCGACCAGCGCGGCGTCCGCCGGCACATCTTCCAGCAACAGGATCCGTAGGGCCATGGGTGCTAGCATCATGCAGTATGCGGCCCCACAAGATTCACGACGGTGGTCCCAGTCACAATAGACAGCGACAGCGGGATCGTGGGCGGCAGCACAACCGATTGCGGCACAGTGAGTTCCGCGTCTAGCCCCGGACAAAGCCGGCGCCCCCGCCGCCTTCCATGGCAGCGTCGCGAGAGGCCGTGGCCCGGCGGGAACTCGCGCCGGCTGTAGTTCATTACTGAACTATCACACACGGTCGGAGGTGGAAGGTGCGGGCGAGGCTCGTCGTCCATTTGCTCGGGGCGGCCATGATGTTAGCGCAAGCTGGGGCCGCCGTTCAGGCTCCGGCGCCCAGCCAGCGACCCGCGGCCGTGCTGTTCCAACCGCTGCTCGCCGACCCGATGGAGCCACGGTTCTTCGCCACGTACCTATGGACCCGGTCGCCCCGGCTCGCGTCGAGGCTGGGAAGCGTGGGGTTGGGTCAAACGATCGGGCTGGTGCGGGGACGAGAATGGCAGCTTGGGATCGGCGCGGCCGTGTTTTCCGAGTTCAACATGCAATCCTCGACGACCGATCTCTTGAATACGGACTACGTCGTCGGGCTGCCGCTCACGTACCGGCGCGGCTCCCTGGCCACGCGGCTGCGGGTGTTTCACCAAAGCTCGCACCTCGGCGACGAATACATGGCGCACACCAACGCCCGTCGGATCGACTTGACGTTCCAGGCCGTGGAGCTGCTCGTCGCGCGCGAGACGACACGCTGGCGGGTGTATGGTGGCGGGGACTACGTCTTCGCGCACTCACCGACCGATCTGAAGCCTGGTGTGCTGCACGGCGGTCTGGAGTTCCGTCAACCGGGCTCGTTGCTTCGTCTCGGCCGGGGTGCCGCCGGCCGCCTCGTGGCGGGCCTGGACGTGAAGTCGATACAAGACCGCAACTGGCAGCTGGGGTGGAGCGTGGTGACCGGTCTCGAGCTGGGCGATCCCCTCGCCGATCCGGGATCCGGCTGGCGCTGGAGCGTCTTGCTCAAGGCCTATAGCGGGCCGGCGCCGTACGGGGAATTCTTCCGGGATTACGTCTCCTCGCTGGGCGTCGGTGTCGGATTCACGCTATGACGCCGCGCCGCCCTGCCTTCACCGTGGGGTGGGAGGGAACAACGTGTCGAAGAGCGCGGTGAGGCGCCGGCGGAGGGCCTCGGCTGCCTGAGTCGGTGCGCGGCGCGGCGCCCCGACCGGCTCCACGCCCCGCCGCACCGTGCCGCGCGCCGCGTCGATAATCTGCACGTGGAAGCGGACCGAGTCCCCGTCACGGTAATACGTTCCCAGGACTACGGTGCCGGCCCCGGTCTGGGCGGCCAGGGCTCGAATGGCTGCGGCGTCGAGATGGCTGGCGGCCGCACCGGGGACGACCTCGACCCCGGGTTGGCGTGTCAGTGCTTGGGTGACCCAATCGGCGGCGATGTGGCCCAGTGGAGCGAGGGCTGAGTCCCCCGAGAGGTCTTCGAACCCGGTGACGACGACGCGTCTCGGGTCGAGCGGTGGAGCGCGGTTCCCGAGGAGCAGCACGCCAGCGATGCCGAGGGCGACGACCGTTGCGCCACCCAGCACGACCTTCCGGCTCACCCGCGGCAGCCGCATGCCCAGCACTGGTCGCCGGCTCTCCACGGCCCGGAGGCTGGCCGCTAACTCGTCCACGGATGCGAAGCGGTCGTCGGGCTCTGCCGCGAGCGCGCGACCGATGGTCTGCTTGATCAATCGCTCACTCTGGTGGCTCACACGCTGGGCTTGCAGCACCGTGTCGAGCGCTGCGCCGCCGCGCGGCGTCCCGCCCGCGAGCCCCACCAACGGCGGCTCCCCTACCAGCATCTCATACAGCACCCCTCCCAGGCTGTACACGTCGGTGCGCGCATCGATCGCGCGGCTGCCCATGAGCTGCTCGGGGCTCATGTAGGCCAGCGAGCCTACAGGGTGGCCCCCGGTGAGCGTGTGGCCGCCCGCGGCGCTGATCGCGCGCGCAATACCGAAGTCGGCCACCAAGGCGTGCGCTCCGGACAAGAGGATGTTTTCAGGCTTGATGTCGCGATGGATGATACCGTGTGCATGCGCGTAGGACAGGGCGTCGCCGACTTCGAGCGCGATGCGCACCGCCTCCTCGAGCGGCAGGCGTTGCTCCCGCTCCAGGCGGGTCCGCAACGACTCGCCTTCGATGTACGGCATCACGTAATAGCACAGCCCGTCGGGCCCATCCGGTACGAAGAGGCACTCGTCGGCGGCGAGAATCGGCACGATGTGCGGGTGGCTGAGCCGGGACGTGAGTTCGACCTCCCGGATGAAGCGCTCACGGAACTCGGAGCTCGAGACCCCGGGGTTCATCACTTTCACAGCCACCTTGCGTTGCGGATGGCGTTCGACCGCCAGGAAGACGCGCGCCATGCCGCCCGCCCCGATCTCGCGTTCGACGGTGTAGTGGGGGGCTAGACCCTGGCGCAGCGCTTCTAGGACGTCGACCATGGAGCGCAAAGTATGGCGGCGATGGTCATACCGCGACGGCGCGGTTCAGACGCCATCGGTCCACTTTTGGAGCGCGTACCCCGCCTGATGCCACGCGCGAATACCGCCCAGCAGCACAGCTACCCGGCTCGTGTCG
This sequence comes from Gemmatimonadales bacterium, assembly GCA_035635735.1. Lineage (GTDB taxonomy): Bacteria > Gemmatimonadota > Gemmatimonadetes > Gemmatimonadales > GWC2-71-9 > AG41. The sequence goes on from DASQAM010000125.1 coordinate 5,913, forward strand.
TGTCCCGCCGCGATCAGCAATCGCGCCGCCCGGGCGCTTGTGCGCTCATCCACTCACGCACAGTACAGAATGAGCGTGCGATCGGGCGGCAGCGCGCCTGCCGGCGGACGCCCCTGAGCGGCTTCGATCGTAGCGAGTGGCAGGGAGAGGGCGCCGGCGGCGTGTGCGTTGTCGAAGAGCCGCGCATCGCGGGTATCGACCAATACACCCCGACCAGCCGCTACCAGCTCGTGTGCCTGGGTGGCGGTGAGGCCCGTCACGGGCATCTCGTCTGGCGTGGTCATGCTGTACTCCTCCTCGGGTCCCGACAACGGTTCATACGTGAACTAATGCTCCGGGGAGTCGCGCGGTTCCCCGGAAGCGGCGGGAACTTTGAAGAAGCATAGTTTATTACTTGCACCATGGGTGTTCGCACTGTGCAGCTGTCTCGTGCCGTGGGGGCCGGGTGGCCCGCCGCCCGGGAGTGAGCCATAATGAGGGCGTGCGCAAGCGTCCCCGAAAAGGCGCGCGCCGCCCAACGGCCGACTCGCTCGTTTTCTCGTTCCTGAGCGCGGCGGACGTTGTCGAGGCGCGCCTCGAGGCGGCCCTGAGCCCGACAGGATTGTCCCTGGCGAAGCTCGCGGTGCTCCACCTTTTGGCGGATGCCAAGGAAGCGCTGCCCCTGTCCGATCTGGCTGCGCGCCAGCACTGCGTGCGCTCCAACATCACCCAGCTGATGGATCGCCTCGAGAAGGACGGCCTGGTCCGCCGGCGCGCCGATCCGGACGACCGCCGCAGCGTCCTGGCCGAGCTGACGCCCGCTGGTGAGCAGGCGCATGCCAAGGGTGTCCGCGCGCTCGCGGACGCGCAACGCGCGATCGTCAAGGCGCTCAAGGCCGGCGAGGCGACGAGTCTGCAGAACGCGCTCAGCGCACTCACGTCCTGATTCCTTCTCTTACCACAGAAAGGGGCTTCCCGTGGTCTACCTCGTTCCCCTCGGTCGACTCCTCTATTCCGCCATCTTTTTGATGACGGCATTCGGGCATTTCTCCGCGGGATACATCGGATACGCCGCCCAGGCGGGGGTGCCGGCCCCGGGGTTGCTGGTCCCGCTGTCGGGTGTGATTGCCATCCTCGGAGGCTTGAGTATCACGCTCGGCTACAAGGCCAAAATCGGCGGTTGGCTGATCGTGCTGTTCCTCGTGCCCGTGACGTTCAAGATGCACGCCTTCTGGGCGGTCCCCGACCCGATGATGCACGGGATACAGTTGGCGTTGTTCTGGAAGAACGTATCCATGCTGGGCGCCGCGCTGCTGATCACGCACTTTGGCGCGGGCCCCGTTAGCCTCGACGCGCGGCGGTCGGCCCCCGGCGCGATGTAGGCTCAGCGCCGCGGCCGACCCCGCTCCATGTGCCGGGCCATGATCCGCATCAGCTCGGCGCTGGTCCACGGCTGCCAGCCGTGAGGCTTCATGGGGCGCCCGTAGACGAATTCGGCGCCGGCCGCGGGCTGCGCGCGAGTGAGGAACTCCTCCAACCGGTACGCGGCGAGGTTCAGGTAGAAGGTGTCCATGTCGCCTGTGAAGACATGGATCTGGCCCTTGAGCCTGGGCGCGAGCCTGGCCCAGTTCCGCTCCAGGTAATCGCGCAGGTCGTAATCGTGCGCCCGGAAGTACTCGGCCACGGTGCGGTTGATCGTCCCGGTGGTCAAGTCCCACAGCTCGGCCGGGTAGCCGTCCGACGCCACTGGACCGTAGGTCGCTTCCCAAATCGCGAATTGCTCGCCCGAGCGGGCGCGGCTGCCGAGCACCGCCTCGAATTGGCTCTCCTGCCGGATGCTGATGCGCGGCTGGCCGGTGACCTCTCGTTCAGCCGGCACGTCCGCGGTCATCCATTCCGCCACCTGATGTACGAAAGCGTTCGTGTCGCTATAGATGTCGGGGATCTCGTAGTTCCGGAAGTCCACCGGGTCCGGATACAGCACCCACGTCCCACCGAAGAAGTCCGGATGGTACACCTGCAGCGCGAGGGCTTCCCAGCCGCCGGTCGAACCACCCGTCAGCCCGCGTGCCCACGGCTCGCGGATCATCCGGAAGTGCTCCTCGAGATAAGGAATGAGCTCCTGTAGCAACGCGTCTCCGTACGGACCGTTGTTCGCCGAATTCACGGCATACGAGTCGTCGAAGTACGGCGTCGGATGCTGGAACGTCACGGCGATCAGGCGGGGGAAATTGGGAGCGCTCCACGCCCGGTAGAACTCGAACCCGGGCTCCCGCGCCGAGCGCGCGAGCCGCGCGGCCCGCTCCTGGGGCGTCTCGGGGCTGGAATCGGTCGAGAACCCGAACGGTGGATTGAGGGTGAAGTGCCCCTGCTGGTACACGGTGGGATAGCGACGGCCGGTGTCGGCGTCGTAGCCGCGCGGTAGCAATACCGTCGCGCCGAGGTAGATCGGCCGTCCCCACCAGGCGGTGAGCAGCTTGCTCTGAATCTTGACGTGCTTCACCCACTTGGTGTCCGGCGGCAGCTCGATCGGCGGGAGCACGCGCGCGAGCTCGAGCCGGATCGTGTCCGGTCGGGTCGGATCGAGATGCACCTTG
>DASQAM010000126.1:0-2640 GCA_035635735.1 Gemmatimonadales bacterium
GCGGTTCGCGAAGCTCGCCCTCGCCCCGGCGCGGGTCGCGCGCGTGTTCTCGGACCCTGAGACCAAGACGATCCAGGCGATCGTGGACGAAGATCAGCTGTCGCTCGCCATCGGGCGCAACGGCCAGAATGTCCGGCTCGCCTCCGAGCTCACCGGCTGGAAGATCGACCTGTACTCGAGTCGCGAGTGGCTGGAGCGCGGCGGCGAGGGGCCGCTCTTTGCGCCGCTTCCGCCAGCGGAAGACGAGGCGGCGACCAAGGTCTCGCTGCGGGAGCTGAAGGGTCTGCCGGTCGAGTTGGTGGACGTGCTGGAGCGCGCCGGGCACAAGACCCTGCAGGATATCCTCGACTTGGAGCGCGAAGACGTCGACAAGATCGCCGGCATGACGCCCGAGATCGCCGACAAGCTGATGGCCTTCCTCAATGAGATGACCGAAGAGGGCGGCGACGACGAGGCAGCGCCCAGCAAGGTGGGTGACACGCCTGCCAGTGAGGAGAGTGGAGAGGGCGGGGCAGGCGCGCCGGCGCCCGCGGCGTGAGCGATCGGCTGGTCCGGTTGCTGGGGCTGGGCGCCCGCGGTGGCGGCGGGCGGGTGGTGATCGGGGTGAGCGGCGTGCGGGCGCAGCTGCAACGGGACGCCCTCTCGTGCGTCGTGCTGGCGGCGGACGCGAGCCCGCGCACCCGAGAGAAGGTCGAGCGCCTGGCGCGGGCACGACGGGTGCCGGTGCTGATGGGTCCGGTGGCGGAGCGGTTGGGGGCGGGGCTGGGGCGGCCGCCGGTGCAGGCCGTCGGCGTGGCGGATGCCGCGCTGGCGCGTGGGTTGGTCGGGTCTTTGGAGGAGTGAGTGACGACGACGCGGATTCACGATCTGGCGGCTGAATTTGGGATCTCCTCTGAGCTGCTCATGGGTATGCTCAAGGAGCAGGACATCTTCGTGCGCAGCCATCTCTCGCCGCTCAAGCCGGAGCAGGTGGCGTTGATGCGGGCCCGCTGGGAGCGCGAGAAGCGGAAGCAGAAGGACACCCCCGCGGCTCCCAAGCGGCGCCGCGCCGTGAAGGCGGCCGAGCCGGTTGCGGCCGTAGAGCCCGACGGGCGGCCCAAGCGTCGCCGCCGCACGGCGGCCGAGATGGCCGCGGTCGACGCCGAGGCCCAGGCCGAAGCGGCGATCGAGGCGGAGCGCGAGCTGAAGGCGCGCGAGGCGCTCGAGGCGGCGAAAGCCGTGGACGAAGAGGAGAAGCCCTCACTCGAGGAGCGCGCCGCGGCGCTGTTCAAGGAGCTGCCGGTGGCCGAGGAGGCCGGGGCGGAGTCGGCGAACGCGGCTCCGGCCGCGGCCCACGCCGCCGCGCCCTTCACCGCGTCCCCGCTGCCGCCCGCCGCGGCCCGGCCCGTGATCCCGACTCCCGTGCGGCCCAAACCGGTGGCGAGCGCCACGCCCGGCGGCGCGGTGCCCGCTCCTCCCCGACCCGTCGCCTCGGCGGCGCCGGGCGCGATTCCGCTGGAGGAGCGGCGGCGCGAGAAGGGGAAGAAGCGCAAGAAGGGCAAGAAATCGCTGGTGGATCAGGAAGCGGTGGCCCAGAACATCTCGCGCACCCTGGCGACGATCAAAGGGCCGGTGGCGAGGAAGGGCGCCCACCGGCGCGAGGAGGGGCCGAGCTTCCGCGAGGTCGAGGAGCAGAAGCGGCGCGACGAGAAGGAGCGCGAGAAGACGCTGGTGCGCGTGACCGAGTTTATCACGGTCTCAGAGCTCGCGAATATCCTGAAGGTGCCCGCCAAGGAGATCGTCGGCTTCGCCTTCAAGGAGCTCGGGCAGATGGTGACGATCAACCAGCGCCTCGATTTCGACATGATCGAGCTGATCGCGTCAGCCTTCGGCTTCCAGGCGGCGCGCGAAGAGGAGTATGCCCTCGCCGCGTCCGAGGAGCCGCCCAAGGAAGAGCTGGGCGATCTCAAGCCACGCGCGCCGGTGGTCACGGTCATGGGCCACGTGGACCACGGCAAGACCTCGTTGCTCGACTACGTCCGGAAGGCCAACGTCGTGGCGGGCGAGGCGGGCGGCATCACGCAACACATCGGCGCCTATCAGGTCACGCTGAAAGACGCGCGCTCCATCACGTTCCTGGACACGCCGGGCCATGAGGCCTTCACGGCCATGCGCGCCCGCGGGGCGCAGGTGACGGACATCGTCGTCCTGGTGGTCGCCGCCGACGACGCGATCATGCCCCAAACGATCGAGGCGATCTCGCACGCCAAGAACGCGGGCGTTCCCCTGGTGGTGGCGATCAACAAGATCGATCTCCCCGCCGCCAACGTGCAAAAGGTCAAGCAGGACCTGCTGACACACGGCGTCGTGCTGGAGGAATTCGGCGGGACGACGCTCGCCACGCCGATTTCCGCCAAGACGGGCCAGAACGTGCAGGAGCTGCTCGATCAGATCCTGCTGCAGGCCGAGCTGCTCGACTTGAAGGCGAACCCCGACCGCCGGGCACAGGGCACCGTGCTGGAGGCGACGCTCGACCCCGGCAAGGGCCCGCTCGCCACCATCCTCGTCCAGAATGGCACGCTGCGGGGCGGCGACGACTTCATCTGTGGGCAGTTCTACGGGCGCGTGCGCGCGATGTACGACGAGCGCGGCCAGACGGTC
>DASQAM010000127.1:0-2891 GCA_035635735.1 Gemmatimonadales bacterium
CGCGAGAATCACCGACCCGGCGAGGAGCGAGTTCCCGTAGAACACACCGCTCAGGAACGGCGTCCAGCCGAGCGTGGCCCGGAGCGGCGGCACCACCACGGTGCGGAGGAACGGGATCAGCACGAAGATCCCCCACAGGCCGTACACCACGCTCGGGATGGCGGCCAGGAGCTCGACCAGAAACGCGACCGGCTGTCGTAGCCACTTCGGGGCGAACTCGGTGAGGTAGATCGCCACGCCCAGTGAGAGCGGGACCGCGATGAGCAGGGCCAGGAGCGACGAGGCGAGCGTGCCAAAAATCATCGGTGCCGCGCCGTAGATGCCCGCCACCGGGTCCCACACCGAAGTCCAGAGGAAGGGGACGCCGAACCGGCGGATTGCCGGCCAGGCGCTCATCACCAGCTCGCTCACGAGCGCGAGGAGCAATAACGGGAGCGTGAGCGCGAGGGCCGTGAGCGCAAAGCGGTACAAACGGTCGCCCACATTCGCGCCTCGCAGGACCTGCCAGCGGGGCTCAGGTGCCGCCACGGGCTCCAGCGGGACGCTCGTCATGGGCGGGAACGTATCCGGCCTCTGTCACGAGACTGTAACGGCGGGGCACAAGAAACCCCCCCGTAGGCGAATACCGCCGTACGGGGGGGAGCGGCAGTCGGATGGAGGGTTACCGAGCTGCCGTCGTCCACACCGGCTTGCCGCCGGCCGAAATCGTCTTCAGGCGCGCTTCGATCCACGGCCGGAGCTGCTTGGGCAGCGGAGCGTAGCCGAGCGGCTCGGCCTTGGCCTGGCCCTCGGTCTCGGCCCACCAGACGAACTTCACCAGCGCGCTGGCTTTCGCGGCGTCATCGTAGTCTTTGCGGAGCAAGAACCACGTGAAGCTCGCGATCGGATAGGCCTTCTCCCCGTCCGGGTTCGTGATGGACACGCGGAAGTCGGTGTTTGGGCCCATCGCCTGCATCGCCCCAGCCGCGGCGGCGGTGATGCTCTCGAGTGCAGGCGTGATGAACTTGCCGGCCTTGTTACGGACACTGCCGGCGGGCAGCTTGTTGGCCATCGCGTAGCCGAGCTCGACGTAGCCGATCGCGCCCGGCGTCTGCTTCACGGTGGCGGTGACGCCCTCGTTACCCTTGCCCCCCAGCCCGACCGGCCAGTTGACCGACGTGCCGCGCCCCACCTTCTGCTCCCATTCCGGGCTTACCTTCGACAGGTAGTCGGTCCAAATGAATGATGTACCCGACCCGTCGGAGCGGTGTACGACGACGATGTCGGCGTCCGGCAGCTTCAGGCCGGGGTTGGCCGACGCGATGCGCGCGTCGCTCCACTTCGTGATCTTCCCGAGGAAGACGTCCGCTAGCACCTCGGGCGTGAACCGCAGGGTCTCCTTCACGTCCGGGAGGTTGTACGTGGGCACGTCCCCGCCGAGGACCGTCGGGATGTGCAGCACATTGCCCTTGATCGCCGCGATGGCGGAATCTTTCATCGGGGCATCGGTCGCGCCGAAATCGACGGTGGCGTCGGAGAACTGCCGGATGCCGCCACCCGAGCCGATCGACTGGTAGTTCAGCTGCACGTCGGGGTGCCCCGGGTTGTAGGTCAGGATCCAGTCCTGATAGATGATGTTGGGGAAGGTGGCGCCCGCGCCGTTCAGCTTCACCTGAGCGGCTGCGGGGGCGGCCAGCGTCAGGGCGGCGGCGAGCGCGAGGAGGGGAGATTTCGTCATGGTTGTGCCTCGTCCTTTAGAACGTGAACTGGGTCTGGAACAGGGCCTGGGACCGCGTCGCGTAGTTCAAGGCATTCAAGGCATCGGTCTGATAATTCGCGTAGTCCCAGTCTCCAAGTAACCGCCAGTTCGGTGTCAGCTGATACGACACACCGCCGATGAAGCGCGTCTGCTTGTCAGTGGCGCCGGCTTGCAGGTGCGTGATGTCGACGCGACCGAGGATTGCGACTTTGGACTGGGGGACCTTGTAGACGCCGAACGCGCTGTAGACGTGGCCGTTGATCGCGCCCAACGGACCCGACTGGGCCGCCGCAGCCTCCCCGGCGAGGGTGAGGTGCTTCGACCGGTAGGACAGCATGCCCATGTAGCGGTTGCGCTCCGCGCCCGCCGCAGCCCTGCCGTATCCGGCGTAGCCCGTGACGCGTAGTCCGCCGACGCGACTGGAGTCGTCCGTGTCGAGCAGCCGCACCGAAACGCGCGCCATCGCGTCCTTGCCCTGGCCGGCCTCTGGGCTCCGGTAGAACTCTCCGTTCACCACGGTGAGCTGAAAGTTGACCTTGTCAGGACCCCACTTGCCGTCGACTCCCACGCCGAAGTCCGAGGCCGAGAGATAGCCGGCTCGCTCCATCGCCATCTGTCCCTGCATGCGGTAGTCCCACAGCGCCTCTTCCCAGTCGAGCCAGGGTGTGTGAATCTGCCCGATCTTGAAGGTGAGCGGACTCCCCTGTGGCGTGTAGGTCGCGAAGGCGTACTTGAGCCGGTAGCTGAGCGAACCGTCGACGTTGCGGTAAATGTCGGCGGTGACCCGCGTGCCCACGCCGCCGGAGAACTTCCCGAGCACATTCACGTACGCGCGCGTGATATCGAAGTTGTTGAAATGATTGACGGAATCTTTCAACTGATAGAGGTACTGCGTGTAGACCACGCCGCCGACCGTCACCTGCGGGGGCGGACTGCCTTGTGCGGTTAACTGGGCAACGCCCGCCGCAGTGGCCACGACGGCCACCCCGAGCGCCCGACGCGTGGAAAACGTCATTGGGTGTCTCCCCTCCTGGAGAATGGGTTGTGGTCTTGCTGCATCGCAGGGGGAAACGAATCCACCCGTGTCACGCCCCGGCGCGGTGTGTGTAACGAGCCGGTAACGGACCCGGGGAACGTGTGGGGGCGCGGGGGG
>DASQAM010000128.1:0-6137 GCA_035635735.1 Gemmatimonadales bacterium
CCGCCCGACCAGTCCACCCGGTACGCGTCGCTCGGCTTGAAGAGGTGCACGGCTTCGCGCGGTGTGGCCTTCACCAGCTGGCGCAGCGGCGCGATGTCGTCGAGGATCCAGAACGACCGGCCATGCGTCGCGGCGACCAAATCGCCCTCTTTGATCGCGAGATCGTGCACCGGCACGATGGGCAGGTTGCGACGCAGGGTCTGCCAGCTGGCGCCGTCGTCGAACGACACCCACACCCCACGCTCGGTGCCCGCGAACAGCAGCCCGCGCCGCACGGGGTCCTCCCGCACCACCCGCACGAACTCGGTGGCGGGCAGGCCCTTCACGATCTTGCTCCAGGTGCGCCCGTAGTCAGTGGTCCTCCAGATGTAGGGGGCCATGTCCTCGAGCTGGTAGCGGTTCGCCGCCACGTACGCCGTGCCCGGGGCGTAATGCGACGCCTCGATGATCGACACGCGCGTGAAGTCGCCCAACGCCTTCGGCGTCACGTCGGTCCACTTCCTTCCGCCGTCGCGCGTGAGGTGAATCATCCCGTCGTCCGAGCCGGTCCAGATCAGCCCCTTCACCCGGGGCGATTCGGCGATGGTAAAGATCGTGCCGTAGTACTCGGCGGTCGTCTGGTCCAGCGTGATCGGGCCCCCCGACGGACCGAGCGTCGTGGGATCGTGGCGCGTGAGATCCGGCGATACCACCGTCCAGCTCTGCCCCTCGTTGGTCGTCTTGAAGAGCACGTTGGCGCCGTGGTACAGCACGTGGGGGTCGTGCGGCGAGATGAGCAGGGGCGCGGTCCACTGGAAGCGGTACTTGCCCTCCGCCGCCGGGTGACCGTCCGGGCTGTCGGGCCACGGACTGATGAACCGGAAGGCGTTGGTCTTGTGGTCCACCCGGCCCAGGAACGCCGAGTTGTCGCCACCGTAGGTGATGTCGGGGTTGTCGGGCCGGGCCTGAATGTAGCCCGACTCGCCGGACACGTCGTACCACTGCGCCCGGTCGATCCCGCCAGGCCAGCGGCTCGGCCCGCACACGCCGGAGTTGTCCTGCTGCGCGCCACACACGCGATACGGGAAGTGGTTCGTGGTCTCGACGTGATAGAACTGCGCCGTCGCCACGTCCTGGTCGCTCCACGTCTTGCCGCCGTTAAAGGAGACGTTGGGACCACCGTCGTTCCCTTCGATCAAACGGTTGGCGTCGTTGGAGGCGATCCACAGGTCGTGATTGTCGCCGTGGGGATCGATCACGTGGCGGAACGTGACCCCGCCATCCGTGGACTTGAACAGATTGACCTGCGGCGTCCACACGACGTTCGAGTCCTTGGGATCGGCCATGATCTTCGAGTAGTACCAGGCGCGCTCCCGCAGCTTGTGGTCGGAGTTCACGTATTTCCACGTGGACCCGCTGTCGTCCGAGCGGTACACGCCCCCGGAGTCGGCCTCGATCAGCGCCCACACCCGCGCCGGCTTGGCCGGCGATACCGCGATCCCGATGTTCCCCCACAGGCCGGCCGGGAGGCCGGGATTTTTCGTGAGCTCGGTCCAGTGCTCCCCCGCGTCCGTGGACTTGAACAGCCCACTCCCCGCACCGCCCGACACGAGCGTCCAGGGCCGGCGCACCGCCTGCCACAGCCCGGCGTAGAGCACGTTCGGGTTCGCGGGATCGAGGATCAGGTCGGCGGCACCGGTGGAGTCGTTCCGGAACAGCACCTTGTTCCAGGTCTTGCCACCGTCGGTGGTCTTGTAGACACCCCGGTCGGGATTGGGTCCGAAGGCATGTCCCTGCGCCGCCACGTAGACGATATCGGGATTGGTGGGATGGACACGGACCCGTGCGATCTGCTGCGTCTCGGCGAGCCCGAGGGAGGTCCACGTCTTGCCACCGTCGGTCGTTTTCCAGACACCATCGCCGTGCGACACGTTGCCACGGATCGGGAACTCGCCGGTGCCGACGTACACGATGTCGGGATTCGATTCGGAGACGCCGATCGCACCGATGGTGCCGCCGAAGTACTTGTCGGTCACGGGCAGCCACGTGTTGCCGCCGTCGGTGCTCTTGAAGACGCCGCCGCCCGTCGTGCCGAACCAATACTCGTTGGGGCGGGCCGCGGAGCCGGCGACGGCGACGCTCCGGCCGCCGCGGAAGATCCCGATCTCGCGCCAGGTGAGCCCCGCGAAGACCGTTGAGTCGTAGCCTTGAGCCGGTGCGGGGCGCGGGGGAAGGAGCAGCAGCGTGACGGCGGCGAGGGTCAACGAGCGAACGGACACGGGGTTCGGCCTCCTCAGGGGTGTGGAACAGAGTCACCCACGTAAGCACGGAAAGGCCGAACCCCGCAAGGGCGCTCCTGCCGGCGCCCCGTTGCGTTTCGTAACCTAGTCTTTGGGCATCGACATCGCCGGCATCTCCATCGGCTTCTCCGTGATGGATGATTTCGCGTCCGCGCCGCGGCCGGTGAGCGCGAGGTCGCCCTGCTTGCCGTGCGTCTTCACGAGTCCGAAGGGGACGTCCCGCGACGCCCACACGTCGCCGCCATCCTCCGTCGCCAAATGCAGGCCGCGGAACGTGCCGGCGGGTACGGTCACCGACTCCCAGCCCACCACATGCGCGCCACTGCACTTTCCGGCCCAGTCGAAGGCGGAGGCGCTTTGTCCTCCCTGCTTCCCCATCATCCCGGCCATCTCACCGGAGATCCTCATGGCCGGCTGCGGGCCCACCTTGAAGACGAGCGCGCGCGGCGACTCCAGTCCGGAGGCGAGGCTGCCGGTGAGAAGCTGTACGACGCCGCTCTTGCTCGGATCCTTCCCTGCGAAGCTCACCTCGAACCAGTACAGCGTCGAGTCTCCCGCGCGCTCCGAGCCGACCACGGCCAGCCGCAACTTGCCCACGCCCGCGCTGCCCGTGCCGTCGAACGACGCCCACTGACCGGGCTTCGCGTTTCCAAGGACCTTGCACACGTCCGCCAGGTCGGTCGGGCTTTGCGCGGGGAGCGCGAACGGCGCGAGGGCGAGCGTGAGTACGATGATCAGTGTGCCGAACCGGTGCATCAGGGCATCCTCCAAGAACTGGTGAGTGCGAGACATGAATTATATGGTTTTCTTTGAGCCATGAAGCGCATCGCCCTCGCGACCTGTGCCAAACTCCCGACCTTGAACGAGGACGACCTGCTGCTCGTCCCGCCATTGCGGGAGCTCGGCGTCACAGCAGTACCTGCCGTGTGGGATTCCTCCAACGTGTGCTGGGAAGAGTTCCAGGGCGTCGTTGTCCGCTCCTGCTGGGACTACCATCATCGGCTGGAGGAGTTCCGTGCGTGGGTGGCCCGGCTCGAGCGCGCGGGGATCCCCGTATGGAATCCACCGGCGGTGCTCCGCTGGAACAGCCACAAGGGCTACCTGCGCGATCTGGCGGCACGCGGCGTCCCCATCGTGCCGACACGCTGGCTCGGGCGGGGCGAGCCGGTGGACCTTCCGAAGCTGCTCGAGGACGCGGGATGGCGGGATGCCGTGGTGAAGCCGGCGGTCTCCGCGAGCGCATCCGGGACGTGGCGCACCTCGACCGAGGCCGCGGCCGGGGATCAGGCGCGGCTCGACGAACTGGTACGTGCGGGGGACGTGATGGTGCAGCCGTTCGTGAGCGAAGTGCGGGACAAGGGCGAGTGGTCCATCCCGTTCCTCGGTGGTCAGCTCAGTCATGCGGTCCTGAAGCGGCCGGCGGAGGGGGATTACCGCGTGCAATGGGAGTTCGGCGGCTCAGCGGTGACCATGGCGCCACCGCGCAGGCTGGTCGCCGATGCCGAGGCGGTCATGGCGGCCGTGCCGGGGGATGCGGTGTACGCCCGCGTGGACGGGGTGGAGCGCGACGGGCGACTCGTCCTGATGGAGCTCGAGCTGATCGAACCGCATTTGTTCCTGGGCTGGGATGCGGGCGCGGCGACGCGACTGGCGGCGTCGATCGGCGCTTTAGTCACTCGCCCTTGAGCCGGAACGCCACCACGTAGTCCCCCACTCCCCACGCGCCGCCGCCCCCCACCGCGATCACGACGAATTGCTCGCCGGACGCGAGCCGGTAGGTCATCGGCGTGGCCTTGCCGCTCTCGGGCAGTGGCCCGCGCCACAGCTCGCGTCCCGTCTCGATGTCGAAGGCGTGCAGCCAGCGGTCCAGCGCGGCACCGATGAACACCACGCCGCCCGCCGTGACGATCGGCCCGCCCAGACTGGGCGAGCCCCATTCGGCCGGGATCTTCGCGGCCTGCTCCGAGGGAAGCAGTCGGGCGGGGGAGCCGAGCGGGACCTCCCACAGCCGGCCGCCCGTTTTCAGATCGATGGCGACCAGCGTGCCGAAGGGTGGTGGCGTGCACGGCAGTCCCGCCGGACTCAAGAGCATGCGCCGCCGCATCACGTAGGGCGTGCCCCACATGCCGTTGTACTCATAGTCGTGACCCAGCCGCTTGTCTTCGGCCATGGCCTGCTCGTGGTTGAAGCCCTCGCGGGGGATCAGCTGGACCACCGCCCCGAGCCGGTTCACGGGCACGACCGCGATTTGCCGGACCGGGTCCACCGCGACGCCACCCCAGTGCGCCCCGCCGATGTTCGACGGCAGCACGAAGCTGCCCCGTACGCTCGGCGGCGTGAAGATGCCTTCATTGCGGAGACTGTCGATCGCGGCGTGACACGCGGCACGGTCCGCGTCGCTCGTGCCCCAGATGCTGTCGGTCGAGAAGCGATGGGGGCTGAGCGGCGGCGTCACCGTGGTGAAGGGCTGGGTCTGCGAGGCCTGCTCGCCGGGGATGTCGCTGGCGGGGACCGGTCGCTCCTCCACCGGGAAGATCGGCTGACCGGTCTCGCGATTCAGCACGAACAGCATGCCGGTCTTGGTCGCCTGAACCACGGCAGGGAGTGAATCGCCGCCGCGCGTGAGCGTCACGAGCGCCGGCGGCGAGGCGTTGTCGTAATCCCACAGGTCGTGGTGTACCGTCTGAAAGGCCCAGACCAGCTTGCCGGTCGAGGCTCGCAGCGCGACGATCGAGTTGGCGTAGCGATTGTCGCCGAGCCGCAGCACCCCGTAGTAGTCGGGAGCGGCACTCCCCGTCGGAATGAAGACCAGGTCCCGCCCGGCGTCCGCCGCCAGCACGGACCAGGCGTTGGCCGCGCCGCTCTTCTGGGCCATGGCGCCTCGCCACTCCCTGAAGGCCGGGTCCTTCGGGTCCTGGGGAATCGGGTCCCAGGTCCACCTGATGGCACCGGTGCGGGCATCGTAGGCGCGCACCTCGCCACTCGCCGGGTTGGGACGGCTGTTGTCCGCAATCGAGGAGCCAGTGATCACGAGCCCGTTCACCACCACAGGCGGCGATGTCATGGAGTACGCCCCCGGCTCGAAGGGGGCAATCCGCAGGCCGGCCTTCAGATCCACCATGCCGCTGCGACCGAATCCGGCGCAGGGCCGGCCGTCCCGCGCGTCCAACGCGAACAGCTGCGACTGCGCCGTGACGACGAATATGCGCCGGCGGCAGACGGCGCCGGCGGGCGCCGATGCGTCGAGCCACGTGGACACTCCCCGGCTCGCGAAGTCTCCATACGACACGTCGCGCTTGATCTTCGGGTCGAACACCCAGCGCTCGCGTCCGGTGACCGGATCCAGCGCGATCACCCGCCCCAGCGGGGTGCCAAGGTACATCGTCCCATCCACCACGAGGGGCGTCGCCTCGAAGGAGGTCGGCTTATCGGTCTTGAAGCGGGGGTCGGTCTCACCGGTGCGATACGTCCACGCCACGGCGAGGCGGTTGACGTTGGTCCGGGTGATCTCCGACGCGGGGCTGTAGCGGGTTCCCTGCGCATCGCGCCCGTTCGCACTCCAGTCGATTTCCTGGCCGTGCAGTGCGATGGAAGCGACCCCGAGCAGCAGTCCCGTCACCAATCCACGCATGACCACCTCCCCCACGGCGGTATAATGATGTGTGAGTCGCGCTCATGATACCGAGCATCAATCATGATTCTCGAAACCCGCCATCTGCTCGATCTCGAGACGAGGCTCGGGCTGCCGCTGTTTCACCGGCTCGGTAAACGTATGGCGCCCACGCCGGCGGGCGGTGCGGGCGTAAAATGCAGTGCCCGTTTACGGGCAGGGCCGAGCCGCGAGTTCACTCGCGACTC
>DASQAM010000129.1:0-14364 GCA_035635735.1 Gemmatimonadales bacterium
TCATAGCGGTAACGGGATTCGAACCCGTGTTTGAGCCTTGAGAGGGCTCCGTCCTAGTCCCCTAGACGATACCGCCCTGGGCGGGGAAAAATATCACTAGCCGCCCGCACGGCACGCAACCCAACTGTTGACCTCGGGCAGCTTCTGCTTACCCTTAACCGCGCCGTCGTCCCTAAGGAGCCCAGCGAACCGTGCCGCGAGCCGCGACTCAGCCGACGCACCCCTACGAGGCCGTCTGGAAGGCTCTGTCGTACGGCCTCCCCGAAGCCCCGATCATCCTCGCGGCGATCCTGTACACCCACTCCGAGTGGTTCCAGGACCTGCTCGCCCGGCTCGCGCCGTTCTATCCGTACGCCGTCTTCGGGGCCGGCGTGCTCTTGGGTTGGCGCTTCCATCGCAGCCGGTTGCTGTTCGCCCTGCTGGTCCTGACGCTCGCCGATCGGACGCTGGTGCATTTCGTGCTGGGGCACGGGCTGGCGCGCGACCGGGTCGTGCTCCAGGCCATCGGCGTGCTGCTGCCGCTCAATCTGGCGGCGCTGGCGCTCACGGCCGAGCGCGGCGTGGTCACACCGCCCGGACTCGCCCGGTTCGCCCTCATCCTGGGACAGCTGGCGCTCGTGGCGATCCTCGACCGCCAGGCGCCGGGTGCGACCGCGGCGCTGTTGCACACGCATCTCTTGCCGCAGTGGCTGTTCGCGTGGAGCGCGCTCGCCGACCCCGCCCTGCTCGCTTTCTTGGTGGCGGCCGGGCTGCTCGCGGCAGCCCAGCTCATGGCGCCCACGCAAACGGGACGCTCGTTCGCCTGGGCCCTGATTCCCACGTTCCTCGGCCTCTCGACAGTGCGCCCCGGGAACACGGGCTTCACGACGTTCTACCTCGCCACGGCGGCCCTCATCCTCATCGTCGCGGTGGTGGAAGCCTCCTACCACATGGCGTACCAGGACAGCCTCACCGGGCTCCCCGCCCGCCGCGCCCTGAACGAGGCACTGCTGCGGCTGGGCGGTTACTACACGGTGGCGATGCTCGACGTGGACCACTTCAAGCGCATCAACGATCAACACGGGCATGACGTCGGCGATCAGGTGCTCAAGATGATCGCCGCGAAGCTGGCGCAGGTGACCGGAGGTGGCAAGGCTTACCGCTATGGCGGCGAGGAGTTCGCCGTGATCTTCGCCGGCCGGGGTGGCGAGGAATGCTTGCCTGACTTGGAAGGGCTGCGGCAGACCGTCGAGGACACCCGCTTCATCCTACGGGCCCGCTTCCGCTCGAAGAAGAAGAAGGAGAAAGTGTTGACCGACCGTGGCCCCGGGGAGCGCGTCCCCGTGACGATCAGCATCGGCGTCGCCGAGCAGAACGAGCGCCACACGAAATGGGATCAAGTGGTCAAGGCCGCTGACCGGGCGCTGTATCGAGCGAAGGAGGGCGGGCGGAACCAGGTACAGACCTGACCCCGGGCTCCGCCGGCGCCTGGCGCAGCCGCTCGAAGTGCGGCTTCTCGACCAGGTGATAGAAGGCAAGGATGGCGCATTGATCGAATAGCGCGGCGGCGAGGCCGAACGCGGACGAGGTCGCGATCGCCAAACCGTACACCGGCAAATAACCCACCGTGTACATCGGATTTCTGAGCCAGCGATACGGCCCCGCGGTGTTGGGGACAACCCGCTCGTCGGGCGCGAAGAAATTGTGCCAGTAATACCCGTCCCGCAGCGTGCGCGCGGCCCAGACCTTCGTGGACACGCCCACGAGCACGAGCACCGCGCCCACCGCGATCGCCAGGCCGTGTGGCAGTCCGATACGCAGCGTGTTCGCGCTCACCAGACACAGCACCGCGAGACTCACTGCGTCGTTGGCCATGACGAACGCCGCCACGCGCCGGAAGCGCTGAAATCCCGCTTCCACGCCGTAGCGCCGGGTGAGGTAAGCCGTCCGGTCCTGCCGCTTGAGCGTGAGGCCGA
This sequence comes from Gemmatimonadales bacterium, assembly GCA_035635735.1. Lineage (GTDB taxonomy): Bacteria > Gemmatimonadota > Gemmatimonadetes > Gemmatimonadales > GWC2-71-9 > AG41. The sequence continues at coordinate 1,956 of DASQAM010000129.1, forward strand.
CATAGAGCACGTAGGCGAGCCGGCTCGCGAGGTGGTAGGCGAGCGCGATCCAGATCATTTATATCCCTCTACGCCGGACGCAACTGGTCCTTCACGGGGAGCTTCCGGATCCGCCGGCCGGTCGCCGCAAAGATGGCGTTCGTGACCGCGGGCATGACCGCCGACGTGCCGGGCTCGCCAACGCCGCCCGGCGCCTCGGTGCTCTTGATCAGGTGAACTTCGATCGCGGGCGCCTCGCTCAGGCGCAGCACCCGGTAGTCGTGGAAGTTGTGCTGCTCGACCCGACCGTTCTTGATCGTGATCTCGCCCCACAGGGCGCCGGTGATCCCGAAGACGATGCCGCTCTCCATCTGGGCCTTCACGATGTCCGGGTTCACGACGGTGCCGCAGTCCACGGCGCACACCACGCGCCGGACCCGCACGTCGCCCTGCTTCGATACCGCGACCTCGGCGACTTGGGCGATATAGCTGCCGAAGGCATGCAGCAGCGCGATCCCGCGTCCCCCGGTGCCCGCCGGCAGCGGCCGAGCCCACCCGGCACGGTCCGCCGCGAGCTCGAGCATCGCCTTGGCCCGGGGCGAGCCGTCGAGCAGCGCGCGCCGGTACTCGAACGGGTCTCGCTTGGCCGCCGCGGCCAGCTCGTCCATGAAGCTCTCGACCACGAAAATGCTGCGGGTCGGCCCCACGCCGCGCCAGAACGCGGTAGGCACGCCCGGCGGCTCCTGGCGCACGTACTCGACCCGGATGTTGGGCAGGTCGTACGGAGGCTCAGCGGCCCCCTCCACCGCGTCGGTGTCGAGACCCTTCACCGTGGCGATGATGCTGCCCAGGCCCAGTGCTCGGATCACCCGCAGGTTCTTCGGGAAGAGCTCGCTCGACACCCGCGCAATAATGGACGATCCGGTGACCCGATGGGTCCAGGCGATCGGCTTCCCCTGGGCATCGAGGCCGGCCGCGATGCGGTCATAGTAATACGGCCGGTACATGTCGTGCTGGATGTCCTCCTCGCGGCTCCAGAGGACCTGCACCGGGCCGGTGACCTGTTTGGCGACCTGCACGGCCCGGGTGATGAAATCCACCTCGAGCCGCCGGCCAAACCCGCCACCCAAAAGATGATTGTGTACCTGAACCTTGGCCTTGGGCAGTCCGGTCACTTTGGCGGCGGCGTTCTGAGTGAAGGTTGGGACTTGGGTTCCCACCCAGACGTCGCAGCCGTCAGGCCGGACGTGGACGGTGCAGTTCACCGGCTCCATCGTGGCGTGCGCGAGGAACGGCTGCTCGTAGATCGCCTCGACCTTCTGCATGGCGCCGGCCATCGCCGCCGCGACGTCGCCATCCTTACGCGCGACGACGCCCGATTTCTCCGACGCGGCCGCCAGCTGCTGCGCGATGTCGGCGGTCGAGAGCGCCGCGTTCGGCCCGTCGTCCCAACGAATGTCGAGCGCCGCCAGGCCCTGTTTCGCCGCCCACGTGTCGGCGCCGACCACGGCCACCGCGTCGTCGAGACGCACCACCTGCTGCACACCCGGGATGGCCTTCGCCTTGGCGTCGTCCACGCTCGCGAGCTTGCCACCGAACACGGGACAGGCGGCCACCGCGGCGAACTTCATACCGGGGAGCCGCACGTCGATCCCGAACTGTGCCGTGCCGTCGACCTTGTCGGGAGTATCGAGCCGCTTCGCCGGCGTACCGATCAGCTTGAAGTCCTTAGGGTCCTTGAGGGCCACGCCGCTCGGCACCGGAAGGAGAGCGGCGCGGTCCACGAGGGCACCGTACGTCAAGCTGCGGCCGGTCGGACCGTGGACCACGGCGCCGCGCGCGGCGCGACAGGCGCTCGCCGGGACCGCCCAGGTTTGGGCCGCGGCGGATACGAGCATAGTGCGCGCGGTGGCCCCCGCGCGACGCAACGGCTCCCAGTTGCCGCGCACCGACGTCGAGCCGCCCGTTTCCTGAACGCCGAACAGCGGCTCGGCGTACAGCGCGTCGTCGGGGGGCGCGTGCTCGAGCCGGACCTGACTCAGATCGACTTCCAGTTCTTCGGCGAGGAGCATGGGCATCGCGGTGTAGGTCCCCTGCCCCATTTCCACCTTGTGCATGATCAGTGTGACATGCCCGTCGCGGTCGATCCGGATGAACCCGTTGGGCATGAAGTCGGGTACCGATTGCGCCCCGGCAGCGAGTGCCGTGCCGATTCGCGCGGGCAGGCTGAAACTCACGAGCAGGCCGCCGCCGGCGGCGGCGCCCGCTCTCAGGAAGGTTCGGCGGGACAGGGTGTGCACCGCCGTCGAAATTAACTCGCTGAACGGCTTCCCGCAGCAAGACCCCGCCCGCTACGGGAGGGTGTTGGACCGACGCTACATCCTACAGGAGAAAACGACGATCAGTTCGGGGCGTGCACGCGCGGGCCGCCGTAGTCGCGGTTCCGGCCCAGCGTCGGGCCGGAGACGTCCAGACCGCCGCGCGTGTTGTCGATGTCCGCGATGAACTGGCGGATCGAGCCCGGAAACGAGTCCGTCCGGCCATTCTTGCCGAAGGGGTCGGTGAACCAGTACACCGGACCTTGGGCGTTGTCGATCACGTTCGCGTTGATGTCCACGACCCGCTCGACGCCGTTGAAAACCGATCGTGGGTCGTCGAACGTCACTCCCGTGATCGTCCCCGAGCCGGTCGACAGGTCGCACTCGTCTCCCTGTGCCCGTGCGCCGCTGGGGGTGACCTCGTAGCAGACGTCAATCGGTCTTCCCACGAGGTTGGTAATCGCGGGATCATAAAAACGGCTCGGCAGGAAGACCTGGAAGTAGGGATTCAGGAACGCCAGACCGTGGCCGTCCGCCCGCTGCAGGCTGAGCGACAGCTGCCAGCTCTCGTGCAACACGCCGAAGTCCGACCGCTGGCCGGGCGGCACGAGCACGAACCGGTCGATGCAGGTGCGATCGGGGATGATACGCCGTCCGCCCCCGGACGGTGAGTTCGCGGGGGTCGCCGGCCCCACGACCACCGGCGTGCCGTCACAGGAGCGGTCGAACTGCCCCGGGTCGCCGATCGCCGCGAGCAGCGTGATGTCCAACCGGGTGCCGTCGGTGCAGCGAATGTGATAGGCGAGCTCGTGCAGGTTGTTCGTGAACGCGTCCTTCGAGTGCGTCCCCTGGTGCAACTTTGCCAGCACGTCGCAGCGGATCTCGAATAGCGATCCCGCGGCCGCGCTACCAAAGTGCATCAGCACGCCATTCTCCCACTCGACCTTGTGGCCGAAGTGGTCCTCGTGGCGGGGGTTCGCGGGGTCGTAGACGTCGAGCTGCTCGTTGGCGTATCCGAACGGGATTGGCCCGACCTCCGCGTACAGCGCCGACCCGCGAGGGTCGCGGCCGTGATCGTGCCCGAAGGAGCACCCGGTGACCGGATCGACCGGCGGGTGCCACGTCGGATAGACCTTACGATCCGGCCCGACCACGGAGTAGCTGTTGTGCACCGCGGCCGTACAGTCGTCGCGCGGCCCAGGCGTCCAGATCCCGTAGGACGCCGCGAAGCCGATCGGAGGGCCGTTACCCAAATTCTGGAATACGCTGTCGCCGCAGGCGGCGGCCGCGAGAGCAACGAGCAGGGGCAATGACGAGGCACGCGACATAGGACACTCTCCGTACCCAGCTTCGTTGCGGCCTGGGCTCGCGAGCGGTGACGACGGTCACCTCATCGCGGGGCGCGCGTCCTTAGGAATGGGCCACTCACTATGACCCGCGTTCTGGTGCTCATCGGCACGCTCGTCGCGCTGGCGCTCGGTGGCGATCTTGCGGCTCAGCAGCGTCAGGCTCGGGACGGCTTCTGGTTCGGAGCCGGCCTCGGGAGCGGCTGGGCGCGTGTGTCGTGCCAGATCTGCCAGGGGAACAACCGCAGCGGGCTGTCCGGTACGCTGCGCCTCGGCGGCGGCGTGAGCCGCAAGGTGCTGATCGGCGCCGAGGTGGCCGCGTGGTGGGCGACGATCGAGATGGGCACGGACACCGTGCACCAGTCGCTCGCGGCGTTCGGCGCCGCGGCGTACTGGTACCCGAGCAATCGCCGACCCCTCTACCTGAAGCTCGGGATCGGCGTGGTCACGCATCGCGCCGACGACGGCACCGACGTCATCACGTCCAGCGCCATCGGGCCGCAATTCGGCGTAGGGTACGAGTGGCCCGTGAGCCCACACGTCCTGGTGAGCCCTTTCATCAATGTGGCACTCGGTATCGTGGGGGGGTCACTCAAGTTCAACGGCGGAACAATCCAGAATAACAGGCCCTCCGTGTCGCTGGCGCAGCTGGGGCTCGGGGTCACCTGGCATCAGGTGCCCCTACGCCGGACCGGACGGTGACCAAGTGGTCTCTCCTGGCGTATCATTGTCGCTCGGATGGCGCGCCGCACGGATCACTTTGATGGCCGCAGGTTCTTCAATCCCAGCGGCGCGAACGGCCAACCCGTCTGGATGGTGCCGCGTATGCTGCTCACGCCACGAGCGCGCTGGCCTTCCAGTATTCCGGTCACGCCGCGGCGGCCGCCGACCGTCGGCCCCGATGATGTGGTCGTCACGTTCGTCGGCCATGCCACGTTTCTCGTTCAGGTCGCGACCACCACCGTCCTGATCGATCCGGTGTACGCCGAGCGGGCGAGCCCGGTCTCGTTCGCGGGCCCCCGACGGGTGCGGGCGCCGGGCGTGCGGTTCGACGACCTGCCCGCCATCTCCCTCGTGCTCCTGAGTCACAATCACTACGATCACTGCGATCTCGAGACCCTGCGCGCGCTCGATCGACGTTTTCAAGCGCCCGTGGTGACGCCCCTGGGGAACAGCCGACTGCTCCGAGCGGCGGGCATCCGTCGGGTCGAGGAAATCGACTGGTGGCAGCGCGCGACCACCGCGCCGCTCCCGATGACGTTGACGCCCGCGCAGCACTTCTCTTCACGCAACATGCTCGACCGCAACCGGGCGCTGTGGGGCGGGTTCCTGATCGAGGCGCTCGGGCGGCGGATCCTGTTCGCCGGCGATACGGGCTACGGAACCCATTTTCGAGAGATCGCCGCGCGCCTCGCTCCGATCGACCTGGCCCTCCTCCCGATCGGTGCCTACGAGCCGCGCTGGTTCATGAAAGACATCCACATGAATCCGGCGGAGGCCGTGCAGGCACACCTCGATCTCGTGGCTCGTCGTAGCATCGCGATGCACTTCGGGACGTTTCAGCTGACGCTGGAGGGAATCGACGAGCCGGTGCGCGAGCTGGCGAACGCGTTGCGGGAGCGTGGCGTGCCGACGGAGCGGTTTCGGACGGTCGAGGTCGGAGAGTCGGTCTCGCTCCTCCGGGGGCGGTGAGCGGACGACGGGCTTTCTTTGAGTAGCCGCCTAGGGCAACGGACACCAATTCGGCCAACCCTCGTTGACGACAGCCGCACTCAGTTTGCGCTCGCCACTCCCGTCGGCGTGGATCGTGAACAGTTGCGATGCGCTGAGGTCACTGTGGCCCCAAGCGCGCTCAAGGGGTTGTGAAGTAACGAGTACTATGTGTCGACGGGTCTTCCCGCGTACCGCCGGAGTAGGTGATCATGGCTCCGCCAACGCACCTGGCATCAGGTGCCCCTGCGCCGGACCGGACGGTGAGTGCGTCAGGCAGCCAGCAACGGCGGTCCACCCCTATCCCAGTCGATGGCGTCGACGAACCGGCGTGGGGCGTCGTCCAATCGGTGAAAGATGACGTGGGAGATGCGGTGTGTGCCCAGTCGTAGGAGGACCCCTGCGGTTTGGGGGGTTAGGGTAGTGTAGAGAATCACGGGCAGACGCCACTCGTCTGAGAATAACACGAGGTGTTGTTCGGGATCTCCACGCCAGTCGGCAGCGGGGTCTGCGACGATCGCGGACGGCGCCATGTAAGCTACGATCTGCTGCAACTCGGCCCACGTCGACGCAAAGCACAGGGTCGCACGCCCGCCGAGCGCGCGGCGCACTCGGTCCTCCATTCCCGATTCTGATACAAGGACCGCAACGACAGTCAGGAACCTTTTTACCCGCCGTGTCTCGAGGCTTAGTACAGGCCGCTGGTGCTCTCGCGCCCGCGCGCGGTGCTCCTCCTGGGAGGCCGTCAGCCGGTTCCAACAGGTCCAGGCTACGGCCACCAGCAAGTCGAGCAGGGACTTGAGCAAGAGGTTTTGCAGTGGCGTCTGGTGATCCAAAGGCGCGCCCGAGCTTCAACTCAGTAAACGATCAGCACGGGACCCGTGCGGGTTGCCCTCGTTCCGTCGCCCAACTGCCCGTACTGGTTGGACCCCCAGCAATAGGCGCGGCCGTCGAACGCGGTGGCACAGGCGTGGCGGTCGCCCGTCGTGATACCGGTGGGATTGATGCTCCCCCCGACAGGTTGGGGGGTGAGCTGATTTGTGAAATTGCCGCTGCCGAGCTGGCCATCGAGGTTTCTGCCCCAGCAGTACAGTTTCTGATCGAGCGATTGCCCACAGCCGTACTTGCTGCCCACTGAAACGCCGACCAGCGTCACGCCACCCACCACCTTCACCGGGTACATCCGTTGTGTCGTCGTGGAGTCGCCAAGCTCGCCGTCGGCATTGTCGCCCCAGCAGTAGACCTCCGGCGTGCTGGTCAGGCCGCAGGTGTGATTTCCGCCCGCGCTGATTTCATTGAACGTGTGGCCGCCCGCCACCGGCACCGGGCTGTTGCGTGCCGACGTCGAGCTGTCACCCAGCTGTCCGAACGTGTTGTCACCCCAGCAATACGCCTTGCCGGTCGCGGTCGCGATCGCGCAGGTATGGTCCCTACCGGCCGTCGCGGCACTGAAGGCGATTCTTCCAGCGACCGCGACGGGCGTGGTGCGCTGCGTGTTGGTGCTGTCACCGACCTGGCCTCGGTCGTTGGCACCCCAGCAGTACACGTACGTGGAATCCGGATTGGGCACCGCGACCGCGCACGTGTGCGCGCGGCCCGCGGTCACTCCCACGAACGAAACGCTGCCGCTCACGAGCGTGGGAAAAATCCGCCGATCGTTTTGACTGCCGATCCCTAGCTGGCCCGTGGAGTCGGATCCCCAGCAATACAGCTCGGGCGTAGAGCTCGTCGCGCAGGTATGGCTGTCGCTAACTGCGATGTGAACGCCGAAGCTCGCGCCGGGCGGCTGGAACGGTACCAACGCCGGGAGCGTGCGTAGTGTCAACGTGCTATCGCCCAGCTCGCCATTATCGTTGCGCCCCCAGCAGTAGACTGCATAACCGACTTGCGCGCAGGTGTGCCCGGTCCCCGGGACGACGCGGTTGGGAAACAGCGGCAGCACGATGTCGAATGTCGCGCTGGTGCCCGGCGTCAACGATCCGGACGTGGCCACGAGCGTAAAGCCGCGCGCGCGCTCGGTTACGCGCAGAATCGCAAATGTCGCTATTCCATCAACCGCGGCGACGCTCGTCGTTCCCGTCAGCGCGGCGCCGCTGGGGTTCGTGCCCAGCGCGAGTGTCACCGTGTTGGTCGCGCCGGCGATGCGCGACCCGGACACGCCACGGACTTCCACGGTGATGGACGGAGCAATGACCGAATCACGCAGCGTCTGGCCCGGCTGCACGACGAAGGCCAGCTGCGTGGGTTGCGGAGGCGGCGACGGTCCCGTGTGGTCGGCACTGCACGCCGCAAGCAATGCCGGCATCCCGAGCGTCGAAACCCAGCGCGTACGCATTGACGGTCGGTTATGCCTCGGGCGGCGACCTGTCAACCCTTCGATTGTGGCGTAACTCGGTCGCGCCCGGCCCACCGATAGCGTAACGTTCTCCCGAGCTCCACATGGAGGTCGTCGTGACGGGTGCTCCGAGGCGCCCAACTCTTGAGCCGCTCGCCGCGCTCGTGCGCGCCTACTCAGCGAGCGCTCGCATAAATCAATACCTCGTCGAGCGCCTCGATCCCGCCGTGTGGCGTGCCGAACTCCGGGGCGGACGGGGTGACCGGCTGCGTACGATCGCTGCCCTCGTGGCGCACCTGCACAACTGCGGTCTGCGCTACCTCGTCCGCACCGATCCCGCGGCTGACGTCCCAGGCGAGCTGGACCGATTGCGCGTCACTCGGGCACAAGCGGTTCGGGCCCTCGGCGCAAAGCGTAAGGCCGTCCTGCGCGTCGTACCGTCGGCGATCGCGGCGGGTCGCCGCATCGTGGGGTTCCCCCACGACGGGGCGAGCTTCCTCATCTACTACCTCGCGCACGACAGCCATCACCGCGGCCAGATCTTGCTGCAAGCCCGGCTGCTCGGGCATCCCGTGAGTCGGGACACGATGATCGGACTGTGGCAGTGGAGCGCGCGGGCCAAAGAGTAGCGCGGACATCGGAGTCTCCTAGTGGCTGGCATCCAGAATGGCCGGCGTGCCATCAGACCACTGGCGCACGGGAATCAGCAAGACGAGGACCGGGGAGTGCGGGTCTCCTGCCGAACCGTCGATCACGGTGTTCGTCAGGCCGCCCACGCCCCAAGCCGCGGCCGGCATCGACTTGTCATAGTAGAACATCACGTGGGGCATCCAATGGGGATCGGCGTCCACGAGGTACTGCTCATGGGAGAGCATGTATGCCATCGCGCCAACCGCCGGCATCGGAAACTCGTGAGAGGCATACGCGCGCTGGGTACGCGCCGCGATCTCGGTCGGGCTCACCCCACCCAGGATCCACTCGGCTCGCTTCAGGGCCACGGGGAGCACCGTGCGCACCGCCGGCGGATTGAAGCAGTGCGGGGCGCGCACGCGGGGGTTCCAGAAGTCCGGGTCGCCGATGTTGCCCGCGAAAGAGCGAAGCACCATGCAGGTGAAGCCGTTGGTGCCCCGGGCAGACTCCACAAAGCCGTGGCGGGTGAGCACAAGCACCGTGGCCGAATCGGAGACGTGCCTGGGGGCGGCAGTCCGGGCCAGCGCCACCTCGGCCGCGCCGTCGGGCATCAGGTAAGGCGCGAAGTCCGGGGCCTGCTCCGCCCGGATGGGCTGGGCCGCGAGCGAGGCGAGGGCGGCGAGTGTCAACATACGAGTTGGCATCGTGACTGATCCTTCCTTCGAAGGGGTGGGTCACCTTCGCTTAACCCTAACAGGCCCGGCAGGAATCGAACCTGCAACCCCCGGTTTTGGAGCGCACTCCCAGCAACGCCGGCGTTGAAGCGTTTGTTGATTTTCAACGACTTAGCTCCAAGCCCGCAACGCCCGCGTTGCTGGACAACGCCGTCGTTGGCACTAATCCTGGCACTGAGAAAGAGCAGCGCGACGCACCCCCCGTCGGAAGATTGCCTCGCTGCGTTTGCCCAACTCGCTCGTCCCGCCGGAGCAATCCCCGCGCGCGAACAGGCATCCGGATTGGGCAACAATCGTTGCAGCCGATAGACGTGTAAGCCGCTCAGGGCGCGACCGTCGGCGGCTTCTTCTTTGCGAAGTCGCCCGCTTTCACCACGCTCATCTTGTTCCAGTCGAGGCGGCGCCGCAAGGCGGCCACGATGTCCTGCGGGGAGAGCGCCGCGATCTTTCGCTCCAGTTGTGCGTCATAGGTCAGCGTCCGGCCCGCGAACAGGGCGTTCGCCAAGCTCGAGGCCAGCTCGCGGTCTTGTGCCCGACTCAGCTGACGGGACTGGAGGTAGCCCGCCTTATCCTTCGCCACTTCGTCGGCGGTGAACCCGTCCCTGAGGGCTCGATCAATCTCCTCCCGCACGGCGGCTTCGAGCTTGTCGCGGTTTTCCGGAGCGTAGATGGCGCCCGCCTGGAAGACTCCGGCCCTATCGAACGGGTCCGCGGATAGGGATGACCACACGCCATAGCTGATGCCATCCTTTTGACGAATCCGCGCTGCGAGTCGAGAATTGAGGAACCCGCCCCCCAGCAGGTAATTCCCCAGTACCAGCGCCGGATAGTCCGGATCATCGTCGCGCAGATTGAGGTTCTGGCCCGCTACGAAGAACGCCATGGCCTTGTCGGGCGCTTCTAGGATCTCATTGACGACGGGGGCGTCGCGGTAGACCAGCGGTATCCGCTGATAGGGTTGTGGGCTCCTCCATTGGCCAAAGATCTCAGTGGCAATTCCCCGCACCTGGCTAACGTCGAAATCCCCCACGACGGCCATCTCACCGATGGCGCCGTAGAAGTCGGCGTAGAACTTCTTCACGTCATCTAGTGAGGTGGCGGTGAGGTTGGCGATCTGCTCGTCGATGGTCTCGACGTAGCGCGGGTGCCCCTTGGGCCAGGGGTTCAGGTGCCGATTGAACGCCGTGAAGGCTTGCGCCGGTGGTTCGGACTTTTGTTGCTCCCGACTGGCGAGTTCTTCCTGCTTGAGGGCGGCAAACTCCTTCGCGTCGAACGCCGGGTGACGCAGCACCTCGCCGACCAATCGCAGGACCGCTGGCAAGTTGTCGCGGGTGGTCTCAATCCCCCCGCCGGCGGACGTCGGGTTGCCGAAGAAGAACACCCGCGCTCTGAGCCGGTCGAGTTCGTCCTGGATCTGCTGGCGACTCTTGGACGTGGTCCCGCGCAGCAGCATCCTCGCCACGAGCCCGGCCGCGGACCCCCGATTCATGAGGGCTTGCTCGGACCCGTAGCGGAGATTCAGGGTCACAAACACCGCGCGCCCGCGGGTCTTCTTCGGGAGCAGCGCGAGCTTGAATCCGCTCGACAGCGTGATCCGTGCGGTGCGCGCCTCGATGTTCGCCGGTGAGGGGTCAAACGCCTCGCCGACGGCAAGTGCCGTGTCTCCTCGATAATCCTTTACCAGCGCGGCGACGTCGGGCGTCGCGGGCATCTCGGCCCGATCGGGCTTTTCGGTCGGGTAGTACAGTCCCACGGTCCGGTTGTCCGGCTTCAAATACGTGGTCGCCACCCGCTGCACGTCTGCCACCGTCACGGTCTTCAGCCGGTCGCGATGGAGGAACAGCAATCGCCAGTCACCCAGCGACGCCCATTCGCTCAACCACAGGCCGACGATCTCCGAATTGTTGAGCGTGAGTTCGATATTCTTCACGAGCCAGGTCTTGGCCCGCTCCACCTCCTCGGCAGTCGGCGGCTGTGTGACCAGGTCGTCGACGGTGCGGCTCAAAGCCGTCCGGGCGCTGTCGAGGGAGTTTTCCTTGCGCACCTCGGCGTACGTCCACAGGACGCCAGGCTCACGGAGCTGCCAGGCGAAGGCACCGATCCGCGCGGCCAGCCTGGTGTCAACCAGCGCCTTGTAGAGGCGGCCTGATGGCTCGTCGGCGAGCACTCGGCCCAGCACGCTGAGCGCGGGGAAATCGGGGTGCGATCCCGCCGGGATATGGTAGATCGCCATGACTCCTTGCACGTCCCCCACGCGCCGGAGCGTTACCAGCCGCTCGCCATCCTGGGGCGGTTCGGCGGTGTAGGTTGCGAACATCTCCGAGGCGCCCGTGCGACTGGGGCGTGAAATGCTGCCGAACTTCTCCTCAATCAGCCGGAGCGCCCGCCCGGGGTCGAACTTGCCGGCGACCATCAGCATCGCATTGTCCGGCTGGTAGTACTTCCGATAGAAGGCCTGCAGCCGCTCGATCGGCACGTTCTCGATGTCGGCCCGTGCGCCGATCGTGGCGTGCCCATAGTTGTGCCAGAGGAACGCCGTCGACATGGTACGTTGGAACAGCACGTTGAAGGGAGCGTTCTCGCCGGCCTCGAACTCGTTGCGGACCACCGTCATCTCGGACTCAAGGTCCTTCTTGGCGATGTAGCTGTTGGCCATGCGATCGGCTTCCAAGTCGAGCGCCCAGTCCAGGTTTTCAGCACTCGCCGGGAACGTTTCGAAGTAGTTGGTCCGATCGAATGCCGTCGTCCCGTTGGGCCGTGACCCGTGCTCGGTCAGCTCCTGCGGAATGTTCCGATGTTTGGGCGCGCCCTTGAAGACCATGTGCTCCAGGAGGTGCGCCATCCCGGTCTCGCCGTACCCTTCATATCGCGATCCTACCAGATAGGTCATGTTGACAGTCGTCGTCGGCTTGGATGAATCGGGGAACAACAGGAACCGGAGGCCGTTCGGCAACGTGTACTCCGTGATACCTTCGACCGTCGGTCCCTTGGTCGCCTTGACCGGCGGGGCATTCGGGGCGGCCGGCTGTTGCGCGAGCACGCTGCCCGCGAGAGCGACCATGGCAGCTGCAAGGGCGAGCGGGCGGAGAGGGCGAACTTGGTTTGGCATTTGATCGGGTCCTCGGCAGCAAAGTGGCCGACGTTCAACCACTCATGGAGCGATGCCATAGGGATATACGGCCGTTCGGGCGGGGCGGCAACGTCCGCCGGGTCGCGCATTACCACGCAAGCGCATTCCGTTGAGTAGGATCCGAGAGCTCGACGAGGTCTGGTTCGGCGAAGACGAGCGGCCAACTTGGCGCGCGATGCTCGAGCATATGAAGTTGATAGAGGACGCGGATCTATCATTCCCGATAA
>DASQAM010000130.1:0-3643 GCA_035635735.1 Gemmatimonadales bacterium
CGTGCGCAGCGCCCTCGTGGCGATCGCCACGCTGCCGCTCGGCATTCTGGTGTCGCTCGCGGTCATCCGCTGGCTCGGCATCAACGGCAATATCATGAGTCTCGGCGGGATCGCCATCGCGATCGGCGCCATGATCGACGCGGCGATCGTGATGCTCGAGAATCTACACAAGCACATCGAGCATGAGCCGGACCGGCCGCACTGGGAGCGCGTGTTCGCCGCGGCCCGTGAGGTCGGCCCCGCGCTGTTCATGTCCCTCTTGATCATCACGCTGTCGTTCCTGCCGGTCTTCACGCTGGAGGACCAGGAAGGGCGGCTGTTCCGGCCGCTCGCGCTCACCAAGACCTTCGCGATGGCGGCGGCGGCGCTGCTCTCGGTGACGCTCGTCCCCGCTCTCATGGGCTGGTTCGTGAAGGGAAAGATCCGCGTGGAGGCGGAGAACCCGCTCAACCGCTGGGCCCTCCAGCTCTATCGGCCGGTGCTCCAATGGGCGCTGCGCGCCCGCTGGCTGGTGCTGGGCGGCGCGGCGGGCGTCCTGCTCCTGACGCTCCTTCCGTTAGCGGGTCTCGGCAGCGAGTTCATGCCGCCCTTGAACGAGGGCTCGCTGATGTACATGCCCAACACCCTGCCAGCGGTATCCCTCACCACGCAGCGGCGACTGCTCCATGTGGAAGACTCGATCCTCATGACGTTCCCCGAGGTCGCGTCTGTGTGGGGCAAGGCGGGTCGGGCGAATACCGCCACCGACTGGGCGCCGATGTCGATGGTCGAGACGGTGGTGAACCTGAAGCAGGAGTCCGAGTGGCGACGGGGGATGACCCAGGATCTCCTGATCCCGGAAATGGATCAACGGCTGCGCCTCACGGGTGCCGTCAACACGTGGACGATGCCGATAAAGAACCGCACGGACATGCTCTCGACCGGCGTGCGGACGACCCTCGCGGTCAAGATCTTCGGCCCCGACCTCCAGACCATCCAGCGCATCGGCCAGGACATCGAGCGCGCGCTCGCGCCGCTCCCGGGCACGGCGAGCGTCTACGCCGAGCGGTCGTTCGGGGGACGCTACCTGGATATCCGCCCGGATGCGGATGCCCTCGCCCGCTATGGACTCACCACGGGCGACGCGCAGGAGGTGATCAGCCTGGCGCTCGGCGGGGAGGAGATCACTACGACCGTCGAGGGCCGCGAGCGCTATCCCGTGCAAGTACGCTATGCCCGCGACTTCCGGGATGACCCCACCACGATCAGCCGGCTCCTGATCGGCAGCGGTGACGGCCCGCAGGTGCCGCTCGGCCAGGTGGCCGACATTCAGTTCAGCCCCGGCCCGCCGATGATCCGGAGCGAGGGGGGTTATCTGTACGACCAGGTCTCGATCGACGTACGGGGGCGGGACGTGGGCAGCTATGTGCGCGACGCTCAGGCCGTCGTGGCGCGCGAGGTCAAGCTCCCTACAGGCTACTGGCTGCGCTGGAGCGGTCAGTATGAGGCGATCGAGCGGGTGAAGGCGCGGCTCCAAGTCGTCGTGCCCTTCACGCTCGGGATCATCGTGCTGCTCCTGTATCTCACCTTCGGTACCGTAGCCGAGACGGTGATCGTGATGCTGTCGCTGCCGTTCGCCCTGGTCGGCGGGGTGTGGATCATGTGGCTGCTCGATTACAACCTGTCGATCGCCGTCGCGGTGGGATTTATCGCGCTCGCCGGTGTCGCGGCAGAGACCGGTGTGGTGATGCTGATCTACCTCGATCACGCCTGGGAGGCCGTCACGCAAGGCGGGCGCCGTCCCACACTGGCAGAGCTGGTGGGCGCCATCGAGCACGGCGCGGTCAACCGCGTGCGGCCGAAGCTCATGACGGTGCTCGCCATCATGCTCGGGCTCGTGCCGGCGCTGTGGAGTCACGGTGCGGGGGCGAGCGTGATGAAGCGGATCGCCGCGCCGATGGTGGGCGGGATGGTGACGTCCACAATCCTGACGTTGATCGTAATCCCAGTCATCTACTACCTGTGGCGCCGCCGGGGGTTGAACGGTTAATGAATCGCGTCGCTTTGCTTCGCCGAGGGGTCGGTCTGGAGGGCGTGACGGTCGGTTACAACGCGCTGGAGGGCGTGATAGCGATTGCCACCGGTCTCGCCGCCGGCTCCGTGGCGCTCACGGGCTTTGGGATCGACTCTTGCATCGAGGTGACAAGCGGCGTGCTGCTCTGGTGGCGGCTGCAGGCGGAGCTAGGGGCGGCGCGCGTCGGGCCCGCTGTCGAAGCGCGGGCGGCGCGCTGGGCAGGCGTGCTGCTCCTCGCCCTCGCGGCCTACATCGTGGCAGAGTCGGGGCGTCGACTCCTCACCGGCGATCGACCCGGAGAGAGCGTCGTGGGAATCGTGCTCACGGCGCTCTCATTGATCGTGATGCCCCTCCTGGCCCGGGCGAAGCTCCGCGTGGCGGCCAGTCTCGGGAGCCGGGCGCTGCGGGCCGACGCGCACGAGACGATCGTGTGCGCGTGGTTGTCATTCACAACGCTGCTGGGCCTCGCGCTCAACGCAGTGCTCGGCTGGTGGTGGGCCGACCCCGTAGCCGCTTTGGCGATGCTGCCGCTGATCGTGCGCGAAGGGATCGAGGCCTGGAGGGCGGAGGCTACCGATGGCGGGGTTTCCTAGGGCCGCGAAGGTCGCCCGAGGAGGGCGCGGAGTACCGGGTCGAGCGGCACGTCGCTAAGTTAGGGGGCCGCCACCGTAGCTCAGTGGTAGAGCTCTCGATTCGTAATCGAGCGGTCGTCGGTTCAAATCCGACCGGTGGCTCTGTTCCCCCCGCTCACGCCGTGATCGTGATCTTGTGCCCCTTGGCCTTGAGTGACGCGGCCAGACCCGTCTTCTCCACCGACTTCATGTAAGCCTCGTCCGGACTGATCTCCTTCTTCTCGACCAGCTCGAGCAGGGCGTCGTTCAGGGTGAGCATGCCGAGCTGCTTCGACGTCTGAATGATCGAGGGGATCTGGAACGTCTTACCCTCGCGGATCAGGTTCGAGACCGCCGGCGTCGTCAGGAGGATCTCCCGCGCGGCGACGCGCCCACCGCCCAGCTTCTTGCACAGCGTCTGCGCGATCACACCCTTCAGCGACTCGGAGAGCATGACCCGGATCTGCGACTGCCGATCGGCCGGGAACTGGTCGATGATGCGATCCACCGTGGACGCGGCCGTCGTGGTGTGCAGCGTGCCGAAGACCAGATGGCCGGTCTCCGCGGTCTCGATGGCGACGGCGATCGTCTCCAGGTCGCGCATCTCGCCCACCAGCACGATGTCCGGGTCCTCCCGCAGGGCCGATCGTAGCGCCCGCTTGAAGCTGTCGGTGTGCACACCTACCTGACGCTGCGTGATGACGCACTTCTTGTTCTCGTGCACGAACTCGATCGGGTCCTCGATCGTGATGATGTGGTCCGTGCGCGTGCGGTTGATCAGGTCGATCAACGCGCACAGCGTGGTGGACTTGCCCGACCCGGTCGGGCCGGTGACGAGCACCAGCCCCTTCGTCAGGTAGCAGAGCTGTTGGACTTCCTTCGAGATACCGAGCTGCTCCGCGGTCACGACCTTGGCCGGGATCACGCGGAATACGGCGATCGGGCCTTTGCGGTCGCGCGCCGCGTTCACCCGGAAGCG
>DASQAM010000131.1:0-2515 GCA_035635735.1 Gemmatimonadales bacterium
CGAGATAAAACCAGATGGACGTGAGCCAAAAACCCGGCCGGGCCGCTTTGACTACGAATCCGATCTCCTCCGCGAGCCGACCAAGGCGGGTCACCTATACCCTGCCGCCTGCAGGCTGAACAGCTCGGCGTACAATCCGCCGCGCGCCACCAAGTCCTCGTGCGTCCCCTGGTCCACCAGCTCGCCGCCCTGGAGCACCAGGATCCGGTCCGCCATCCGCACCGTCGAAAAGCGATGCGAGATGAGCACGGCCATCCTGCCCTTGGTGAGCTCCGCGAACCGCAGGAACACCTCATACTCGGCGCGCGCATCGAGCGACGCGGTGGGTTCGTCGAGGATCAGGACCTGGGCGTCGCGCATGTAGGCGCGCCCCAGCGCGACCTTCTGCCATTCGCCTCCCGACAGCTCGACCCCCCCGTCGAACCGCCGACCGAGCATCTGGTCGTAGCCCTTCGCGAGACGGGAAGCCACCGAGTCGGCCAGGCTGCGGCGCGCCGCCTCGCGCACGCGCGCGTCGTCTTCCAGCGCTTCGACCTGGCTCACGCCGATGTTCTCCTTCAACACGAAATCGTAGCGCACGAAGTCCTGGAAGATCACGCCGATGTTCTTGCGCAGGCTGTTCAGGTCGTACTCCCGCAGGTCCACGCCGTCGAGCAGGATGCGACCCTCGTCCGGATCGTACAGCCGCGCGAGCAGCTTCACGAGCGTCGTCTTCCCCGCCCCGTTCTCCCCGACCAGTGCGATCCGCTCCTCCGGCTCGAACGTGAACGTCAGGTGCCGCACCGCCCAACGGTCCGAGCCCGGGTAGCGGAACCCGACATCCTGGAACTCGAATCCCCGCCGGATCGGCGCCGGCACAGGCCGCGCCCCCGGCTTGGACGTGACGCGCGGCTGCACGTCGAAGAAGGTGAACAGGTCCGAGAGATACAGGCTCTGCTCGAACACCTGCGACAGCGAGAGCAAGATGCGCTGGATCAGGTCGCGGCTGGCGCGAAACGAGCCGGCAAGGAAGGTCAGCGCGCCGATCGAGAACCGGCCCAGGACCGTCAGGTAGATCGTCACCGCGTACGCGCCGTAGTAGCCGAGCGTGCCGATGGTCACGAACACCGTGGACACCACGTTGCGCTTGATCGCGAGCTTCTTGTTGGCGTCGTAGAACTCGTTCGACAGCTTGGCATACCGACCCACGAGGAAGTCCGACAGGTTGAAGAGCTTCACCTCCTTCGCCATCTCGTCCGACGCACCCGCGTAGCGGAGGTAGTCGAGCAACCGCCGCTCCGGGGTCCATTGGAACAGCAGCGAATAGCCCAGCGCCGCGTAGTGGGTCTCGCCCAGGAACGACGGCACGACGGCGACTACCAGAAGCACGAGCAGCCACGGCAGCTGCAGGAGCAACACGGCCGCGAGCGACATCAGGGTGACGAGGTCCTGGGCCGTGGACAGGAGCAGTGCGACGAGCCCGATCCGGCCCACCGTCTGGCGACGCGCGCGCTCCAGGTGATCGTACGTCTCCGCGTCCTCGTACTGCGCCAGGTCGAGCGTCGCCGCATGCTCCATGAGCCGCACGCTGATGCGGTTCGAAAACAGGTCGCCGAGCAGGCTTTCGAACAGCGACGAGAGGCGGGCCAACCCCTCGCCGCCGACGGCGATGCCGAGCTCCAGCGCCACGAGACCGCCGAGCGACCACCAGTCCACGACGCCCCCGGCCGCGCGCAGCTGCATGGCGGCGATCACCCCGTCGATGATCAGCTTGCCGATCCACAAGACGGCCAGCGGGATGAACGACCGCACCGCCCGGAGCGCCAGGATCGCGACCGTGTACCCGCGGTGCGTCTGGTAGACGAGCTTGAGCAGGGGCGGCACGTACTTGAGGGCCTGCAACCGTTCCGACCAGGTCGGCGGCTTGCCGTCGGGCCCGGAAAGCGGGCTCCTGGCCCGCGGAACGATGCCGTGCGGGATGAAGCGGGGTGTTGAGGCCGTCACGACCTTAACTTCTCCAAGGGACGGTGCGTCAATATAACCGCATGAAAACGCTGATCGTTGGGTCGCTGCTGGCGGCGGGGTTGCTGCCGGTCCGGATCGGGGCTCAGCAGGCGACCCTGACCCCGCAGGACTCGGCGCTCCACGCCCTGAACCGCCTCGCGTACGGGCCCCGACCCGGCGACGTGCCACGCGTGGCGGCGGAGGGCGTGATGCGCTGGATCGACCACCAGCTCGCTCCCGACAAGATCGACGACGACCGTTTGGCCGAGCGAGAGCGTCGGTTCGACATCCTCAAGTACGACCGCGGCGACCTGGCCGCTCTGTACACCGAGGCGCAACGCGAGCGGCGGGAGCGCAAGCTGGCGGCGGGGCACAGCGCGGATGGCTCCGACAGTGTAGGGGCGCAGCATGCTGCGCCCCTACCGAAGCAAGCCGATCCGACGATCCAGAAGAGCAACCGCCTCGCGAGCGAATTCGCCGACTTGGCCGTCGTCCGCGCCGCGCTCTCCGAGCGGCAGCTGTACGAGGTCAT
>DASQAM010000132.1:0-10352 GCA_035635735.1 Gemmatimonadales bacterium
GTGAAGCCGTTCCAACCGTCGCGCGTCCTCGAGGCCGTCCAGCGCGTCCTCGGCTGATTCCATGGACCTCTCGCAGTACGCCGAGCTGTTCCTGGCCGAGAGCCGGGAGCACCTGAGCGCCTGCAACCAGCTGCTGCTCGAGTGGGAGCGCAGTCCCGCGAACCTCGCACCCGTCGGCGGCCTGTTCCGCGCCGTACACACCGTCAAGGGGATGGCAGCGACCATGGGCTACGCCCGGGTCACCGACATCGCCCACCGCGCCGAGAATCTGCTCGACCTGGTGCGCCGCGGCGGACGGCCCGCGACCGACGACCTGCTGCAGCTCCTGTTCCGGGCGCGGGACGCGCTCGAGCACGCGGTGGAGCTCTCCGTCGTGGGGCGGGAGGACGAGATCGAGGTCGCGGAAGTGGTGGCCGATCTGGAAGGCGCCTCGGCGCACCTCGGGAGAGGCGGGGAGGTGGGGGGAGGGATCGGCGCGCGCACGACGCCGGTGCCCGCGCCAGCTCCGGTCGTCGAGACGCCGGCGATGGCCGGGCGGCTGGTGCAGGTGACGCTCCGCGCCGAAGCACCGCTCAAGGGCGGTCGCGCACTCCTCGTGATCAAGAAGGCGCAAGCCGTCGGCCCGGTGCACGCCGTGACCCCGCCTGAGTCGGCGTTCGAGGCCGACGAGTTCGACGGGCGCTTCAGCTTCCGCATCGGTGGAGCGGCCGGGGTCGCGGAGATCGAGCGGGCCGTGCGGGCCGCAGGCGATGTGGAGCATGTCACAGTGGGTGGAGAAGAGCGGCGCCCGGTTCCCGGGGCCGGCGCCCTCCCCGCCGCGGCCGAGACGAAGAGCCGCCACATCCGCGTGGACCTCGTGCGGCTCGACGGCCTCATGGATCTGATCGGCGAGCTCGTCACCGTGCGCGGCCGCCTGAACGAGCTCGCGGCCTACGCCCGAGACCCGGCGATCGACGACGTCGCCATTCAGGTCTCCCGGCTCTCGCGCGAGCTGCAAGCGGAAATCATCCAGGCGCGCATGACGCCGGTGTGGCAGGTGTTCGACCGATTCCCCCGTTTGGTGCGTGACCTGGCCCGCGAGCTCGGCAAGCAGGTCGCGTTCCGGGTCGAGGGGAAGGAGATCGAGCTCGACCGCGCGATCCTGGACGAGCTCGGCGACCCGCTGTTGCATTTGTTGCGGAACGCGGTGGACCACGGCGTCGAGTCCCAGGCCGAGCGGCGCCGTCGCGGGAAAAAGCCGGAAGCGGAGATCGTGCTGGCGGCCGTGCGCGAGCGGGCCAGCGTGGCGATCAGCGTGAGCGACGACGGGCGCGGCATCGACCGCAAGAAGATCCTCGAGCGCGCCAAGCGCGACGGCGTCGTGGACCCGCACGCCGAGGCGCTGACCGACGATCAGCTGCTGCGCGTGCTCGCCCGGCCCGGGTTCTCGACGGCCGAAGCGGTGACGAGCGTGTCCGGGCGCGGCGTGGGGATCGACGTGGCCGTGACGCGCATCCGCGCGCTGGGCGGCTCGATCGAGATCCGCTCGGTGGAGGGCAAGGGCACGACGTTCGTGATGCGGCTGCCGGTCACGCTCGCGATCGTGCGTGCCCTGATCGCCGGTGTGGGCGCCGAGCGCTACGCCCTGCCGCTCACCTACGTGTCGGAAACGGTAGAGTTCGGCGTGCAGGCCACGACCACCGTGGAGGGCCGCGAGGCGATCGTGCTGCGTGATCGCGTGGTGCCGCTCGTACACTTGAGACGTCTGCTCGGCGTGAGCGGGGATGCGCCGACCCGATGTCCCATCATCGTGCTCGAGATGGGAGAGCGACGCAGCGGCATCGTGGTGGACGGGATGCTGGGTCAACAGGAGATCGTCGTGAAGGGGTTCGACGCGCCGCAGGGGACGCTGCCGGTGTTCAGCGGTGCGACGATCATGGGCGACGGGGTTCCCGCGTTGATTCTCGATGCGGGCGGGCTCCTGTAGAGGGAGGCGGCATGGAAGACGTGCGAGATCTCAAAGAGCTGCAGATCGACGCGTTGCGCGAGGTGGCGAACATCGGCGCGGGCCACGCCGCCACCGCGTTGTCGCAGCTCACGAACCGCAAGATCATGATCAGCGTGCCGCAGATCAACATTGTGCGTCTGGAGGAAGTGCCGGACCTGCTGGGGAACCCGCAGGACGTGGTGGCTGCGGTGCTGATGCACATGCTGGGAGATCTGACGGGGCGCACGCTGCTGCTGTTCCCGGAGTCGGTGGGACGGCGGGTCTGCGACATGCTGTTGCGCCGGCCGGTCGGCACGACGGCGGTGTTCGACGCCCTGGAGCAGTCGTGCCTCAAGGAGGCCGGCAACATCCTCGCGGGGGCCTACCTCAACGCGCTCTCCGACTTCATGGGGATGTTGCTGCTGCCGTCGGTGCCCAGCCTCGTGGTGGACCTCTCGGCGGCCGTGCTCACCACCACCTATCTGAACTTCGGGCACGAGCGCGACTTCGTGTTCTGCGTCGAGACCGAGTTCACCATCGACTCGGGAGAGGGACTGCGGGGCGATTTCCTGCTGCTCCCCGATCTGGCGTCGCTCAAGGCCATCTTTGACGCCATCCGCCTGAGCTGACCCGTGACGGCGCCCGCGCTCTCGGAACGCGACCTCGCCGTCCTCCGATCCTTCGCCCGCCGGATCGACCCGTCGGACGCCGGGGCGCACAACAATCTCGGCGTCCTCTACTATCAGAAGGGCCTCGTCGAGGACGCGATCGCGGCGTTCACGCGCGCGCTCGAGCTGGACCCCAAGATGCAGGTCGCGCAGCGCAACCTCGAAATCGCCTATCACGACACCGGTTACTACGACCGGCGCGTGGCGCAGCTGCAGGAGCGGCTGCGGCAGGCGCCCGACGACCGCGACGCCCGCTGGGAGTTGGGACGCGCTTATGCGATTCTCGGCGCGCAGGAGGAGGCGGTCGGCGAGTTCGAGCAGCTGCTCGCCCACAGTCCGAAGGACGTGGCGGCGATCATTCAGCTCGGGCTGGCGGAGAAGAATCGCGGGCGCCCCGAAGCCGCGACCGAATGGTTTCAGCGCGCGGTCGAGCTCGAGCCCGACTCGACGGTCGTGCACTTTTATTTGGGGGAGATCTACTACAACCGCGGCCTGAATGACGAAGCGCTGGTCGCCCTCGAGCGCGCCGTGGAGCTCAACCCCGACAATGCCAACGCCCATTATCTGATGGCGTTCGTGTTGGGCGACCTGGGCCGTCACCAGGACGCGCGCGGCGCGTCGAAGCGTGCGATCCAGCTGAATCCGCCCCTCGCCCGCGCACAGACCAACCTCTCGCTCGAGCGCTACACCGCGGAGCGCAAGAGCCAGGAGCGACGCCAGCGCCTCGCCCCCGAGCCCCAGGTGGTGGAGGGCAACGAGCTCGCCCACTACAACCTCGGACTCGCGTTCCGCCAGAAGGGCTACTACAACGAGGCGCTGAAGGAATACCGGCTGGCGCTGGAGCGCGGCGAGGACCGGCGCCTGACGCTCCAGGCGATGGCGGAGCTTCACCTCCTGAAGCGCGACCTGGCGGCGGCGCTCGAGCTGTACGACACCCTGCTGCGCGAGGTCCCGGATTCCCCCAAGTTGTGGAACGAGCGGGGCGTGGTGCTGCATCAGGCCGGCCGCCCGGACGACGCGCTGGCCTCCTACCGGCAGGCGGTGGAGGTGGACCGCAAGTACGCGCTCGCGTGGAACAACCTTGGCGTCGTCCAGGCGCACGGCGCCACCGCCGATCCGGCCATCGAGGCGTTCCGCACCGCGCTGCAGCTCCAGGGGACCTTCAGCGCCGCGCGGCTCAACCTCGCCTTGTTGCTGTTTCAGCTGCGGCGCTTCCAACTGGCGCTCGAGGCGTACCGTCAGGTGCTCTCCAGCGAGCCCAACTCCGCTGCCGCGTGGAACGGCGTGGGATTGGTGCTGGTGGAGCTCAAGCGCTTTCCGGACGCGCGCAACGCGTTCGTGCGCGCCGTCGAGGCGGACCCCGACCATGCGGGAGCGCACTACAACCTGAGCTTCACGTTGTCCAACCTGGGCGACTTCGACGGCGCGCTGCGGGCCACCAAGCGGGCGCTCGAGCTCGATCCCTACTACGTCTCCCAGAAGTTCGCCCTCACGATCGACCTCCAGTACGAGAAGGGCACGATCGGCATCGCTCCGGAGATTTCCGCCGACGTGGCCGCGGAGACGATCGGCGAGGACTTCAACTTCGACCAGCGCCTGCTGGACAACATCTTCCAGGAACTCGCTCCCGCGGCCGCCGCCGAAGCGCCGGCCGGCAAGGCCGCGGATGACCCGCTCGCCCTGGCGCGCGATTACGTGAGCAAAGGCCTGATGGACGTCGCCGCCGCCGAGGCCGTGCGGGCCGTGCAGCGGGGCGCGAGTCGCGCGGAAGCGGGCGTACTGCTCGGGGATATCTTCGCGAAGCGCGGCCTGCACGGCGAGGCGCTCGAGCGCTACCGCGAGGCGCGCAGCCTCGAGCCCGGGCGCGCCGACGCCCGACTCGGTGAGGTCAAGGCCCTGTTCGCTCTGGGCGGCCCGCGCGCCGCAGAAGCACGCGGCCTGGCGGAGGAGCTGCTCGAGCTCACGCCGGACAACGTCGACGCGCTGGTCGCCGCGGCCAAGGGGCGCGCCGCCGGAGGCGACGCAGCCGGAGCGCTCACCGCGCTGCAGCAGGCGCAGACGCGCGCCCCCGGCCGCGCCGACCTTCACAAGCTCCAGGGAGACATCGCGCTCAAGGTCGGCGACAAGGCCGGGGCGTTCGCCGCGTATCGCTCGGCGCTGGAGCTCGATCGCGGCTACGTCCAGGTGTGGCTCGACCTGGGACGGTTGCATGAGGAGAAGGAGGAGTTGAGCGAGGCCCGGAAGGCGTACGAGCGAGCGCTCGACGTGCTGCCCACGTTTCACGAGGCGGCGCTGGCGCTCGCCGATCTGTTGCGGCGCTCGGGACACGTCCGCGCGGCGATCGTGCGCCTGGCCGAGATGCTCGAGCAGGACCCGTACGACCTGCTGGCGCTGTTGCTCCTCGGACGCGCGCTGCTCGACGACAAGCGCGACGCCCAAGCCCTGGAGGCATTCCAGCGGGCGCTCAAGTTCGACCCCGAGCAGGTCGAGGCGCTGTTCCAGCTCGGCGTCGCGCTGGCGCGCCTGCATCGCTACGGCGAGGCAGTACAGGCGTGGGAGAAGGTGACGCGGACCGACCCCGGGGGGCCGTTCGCCCAGGCGGCGCGCGTCCACGCCCGTACGGCGCTCGATCTAAAGCACATCTTCGCCTCGGACGCGGCCTGACCGATGCCCATCGAAGGCCCGCTTCGCGAACTCGGCATCCACGACGTCTTCCAGCTCCTCGACCTGAGCCGGAAGACGGGGGTGTTGCGCGTGACCTCCGAATTGCGGCACAACGCGGGCACCATCTCGTTCGAGGGCGGCGCCATCATCTTCGCCGAGATCCGGTCGAACCCGCACCCTCTGGGCGCCCTGCTGCTTCGGACGGGCAAGATCACCGAATCCGATCTCGAGCGCGCGCGCGACATGCAGGAGCGCCAGGGCGACGGGCGCAGGCTTGGCGAGATCCTCGTCTCGCTCGGCGCGCTCACCCCACGCGAGCTCGAGCGCCAGGTCCGCTTCCAGATCGAAGAAGTCGTGTTCGAGGTCATGAGCTGGCGCGAAGGGTACTTCTCCTTCAGCGAGGGCACGCCGACCGAGCTGCCCACGGATGCCGTGGTGCGCATTCCCACCGAGGCGCTGTTGATGGAGGGCGCCCGGCGCATCGACGAATGGTCCCGCATCGAAGGACGCATTCCTCACCTCGGCGTCGTGCCCATGCTCGCGCCGCCCCAGGAGGCCGGCGAGGGCGAGCTGGACCTCCTGCCGCCCGAGTGGGAGATGCTCGCGATGATCAACGGCGTGCGCGACGTGCGCGCCATCGCGTCCGAACTGGGGCGCTCGGACTTCGAGGTCGCGAAGACGCTCTTCGGGCTCGAGAGCGCCGGCGTGATCGTGCTGGCGGACCCAGGCACGACGAAACGGGAGCGGACCACGCTCGCCGCTGACCTGGCCGAGCTCGTGGCGCGCGCGGAAGACGCGCTCGCGCGCCGCGACCTCGAGGAGGCGCGCGGCGTCGCCGAGCAGGCGGCGGGTGTGCATCCCCACGATCCGGCCGTCCATTTGCTGCTCGGCCGCATCGCCCTCGCCTCCGGGCGCAGCGCCGATGCCGTCGAGGAGCTGCGCCGCGCGCTCCGGCTCGATCCGCTGGCCGTGGCCGCGCACCGGGTGCTCGGCTACGCGCTCGCCGGCACGGGCCGGTTCGGCGAGGCGGTGGAGCAGTGGGACCAGTGGGAACGGCTCGCCGCCCACTCGGAGACCGAGCGGGCGCAGCTCGAGGAGGTGCGCCGCGCCAAGGCGGCGGCCCAGACGCTCGCCGGGACGGGGACGCATGCCTGACGAGATCAAGACCCTGTCCTCCCAGCTCGCGCAGGATCCGGACAGTCTCGTCTTCCTGCGGCTGGGCGAGCTGTTGCGGCACAAGGGGCAGCTCGACACAGCCCACCGCGTCGCCCTGACGGGGCTCGAGCGCCATCCGCACCTCCCGGACGCACACGACCTGTACGCGCGCATCCTGGCCGACAAGCACGACTACGAGCGCGCGTTCGACGAATGGGACATGGCGCTCCGCATCGCCCCCGACCACGTCGGGGCGCTGAAGGGGCTCGCGTTCCTTTATTTCAAGATCGGCGACGTGCAGCAGGCGGCGGCCCATCTCGAGGCGGCGCAGCGCGCCGCCCCGGACGATCCCGGCGTCGCCCAGGCGCTGGCCATGGCCCGTGGCGGGGGGCTGGCGGGCGCGGAGGCCGTCGCCGGCGGGGGAGCGACCGAGGCGCTCACGGCGCCGGAGCCGATCGCCCCGGCGGCTCAGCCACTCGAAGAGGCGCGCGTGTTCGCGGGGCTCGAAGGGGCGCAGGAAGGACTCCTGCTGCTTGATGCGTCGGGGCGAGTGCTCGGCGGCGCGCTCAAGGACTCGGCAGGCCGCGACGTGACCGACGCCGTGGCCGCCTATCTCGCGGGCGTCTCCCAGGAGGCGGCCCGCACCGTCAAGCTGCTCGGCCTGGGCAAATGGACCGGACTCGCCGCGGAAGGAAACCACGGCCACGTGCATCTCGCGGCGCCCACGAGCGACGCCCTGCTGCTCGTGGTACGCGACCGCGCGGTACCGATGGGACGGCTGGCCGTCATCGCGCAGCGCGCCGCCCTCGCGGCGCGCCGCTGGCTGGAGGCCCACGCATGACGGCCCCGGCGGCGGCGTACGGCAAAGCACTCGACCTCATCACGCGCGTGCGCAGCGTGCGCGGCGCGATGCTCGTGTCGGCGGAGGACGGGATCGTCGTAGCCGAGCAGCTGATGGAAGGAATCAAGGGCCCCGCGGTCTCGGCGCTGGCGGCGAGCCTCGCCACGCGGCTGAGACGCGCCATGGAAGCGGCCGGCGTCGGCGCGAGCCTCTTCTGGCACCTCCAGGCCGAGCAGGGCGCTCTCCTAGTGGTCCCGACACCCGGGGGCACGCTGGTGGTCGCGGTGGCGGAGCCGGACGTCAACGTGGGACTGGTGCGCCTCGAGCTGCTGCGGGCGGCGGAGGTGGTGGGATGACGACGCGCGCGGTCGAAACGTGGACGCTCGAGCCGCTGGTCAAGTTCGTGAAGGAAGCCGGTGCGCGGCTGGTGCTCGTCATGACGTCGGCGGGCCAGGTCCTCGCGCAGCACGGCTTCTCCCGCGCCGTGGACGTGATGTCGGCCGCGGCGCTGGGCGCCGCGATCATGGCGTCGACCGACGAGATGGCCCGCCAGCTGAGCCAGCCTCCGTTCGCCGCGTTGAACCATCAGGGCGAGCGCCACGGGATCTTCCTCGCCGGTCTGGCGACCGGACGCGGCCGGCTAGTGGCGCTCGTCGTGTACGATCTCGATGTTTCGTCGCTCGGTCTGGTCCAGTTATTCTTCGAGCAGCTCGCCACCGATCTGCAGGCGGCGAGCCCCAAAGAGAGCGTGCCGAAGCAGGTGCTGGCGGCGGACTTCGAGCGTCAGCTCAGCGACAGCCTGAACACGCTCTTCGGGAGATAGCCCGGTGTCTCTGGTCAACTTCACCACGCGCGAGATCACCTGCAAAATCGTCTACTACGGGCCGGGGCGCTCGGGGAAGACGACCAACCTGCATTACATCTATGGCCGCGTGCCGGACTCGCGCCGCGGACGCATGGTTTCCCTCGCCACGCAAACCGACCGCACGCTGTTCTTCGACTTCCTGCCGATCGACCTGGGACAGATCTCGGGGTTCTCCACCCGGTTCCAGCTGTACACGGTTCCGGGCCAGGTCTACTACAATGCGACGCGCCGCCTGGTCCTCCAGGGCGCGGACGGCGTGGTGTTCGTGGGCGACAGTCAGGCGCGTCAGCTCGACGAGAACCTCGAGAGCCTGCAGAACCTGCAGAGCAACCTGCTCGAGCACGGCGTGGACATCCGCACCATTCCCCTGGTGCTGCAATACAACAAGCAGGACCTGCCGCGCGAGCTGATCCTCTCGCCGGCGGATCTGGACGACGCCCTGAACTTCCGCAGCGTGCCGAGCTTCAGTGCGGACGCGCTCCATGGCAAGGGTGTGTTCGAGACGCTCAAGGGAATCTCGGAGCTGGTGCTCAAGAGGCTCGCGGCGGGGACTGCGGCATG
Organism: Gemmatimonadales bacterium; assembly: GCA_035635735.1. Taxonomy (GTDB): domain Bacteria; phylum Gemmatimonadota; class Gemmatimonadetes; order Gemmatimonadales; family GWC2-71-9; genus AG41. Next base: position 8,721 of record DASQAM010000132.1, read on the forward strand.
ACCAGCGCGCTCAACCCCAAGTACTCCTTCGACAGCTTCGTGGTAGGCGCGGCGAACCGGCTCGCCGTCACCGCGGGTCACACGGTGGCCGAAAGCCCGGGCGCGGCGTACAACCCCCTCTTTATCTACAGCGGCTCCGGCCTCGGCAAGACGCATCTCCTGATGGCGGTCGGCCATGCCGCGAAAAAAGCGGCGCCCAGGCTGAACATCGAGTATCTGACGCTCGACGAGTACGTCGAGGCGTTCCACGCGAGCGTCGCCGCGGGGCAGGGCGACGCGTTCCGCCGCCGGTTTCAGAACGTGGACGTGCTGCTCGTGGACGACGTGCAGTTCCTCACGAACCGCAAGGAAATGCAATCCGAGCTGCTGCGCCTGACGGAGGCGCTGCAGGCGGCGGGGCGACAGATCGTGCTGACGAGCGACCGCCCGCCGCCCGACATCGCCGACCTGGACGAGCGGCTCATCTCGCGCCTCTCGGGCGGGCTGGTGGTAGACATGGGCACGCCGGACTACGAGACGCGGGTCGCGATCCTGCGGCGCAAGGCCGAAGAGCGCGGCGCGCGGTTCGAGCCGGGCGTGCTCGAGACCGTGGCGCAGGCGGAGGTCGGCAACGTGCGCGAGCTGATGGGCGCGCTGAACCGGCTCGTGGCGTTCCAGGCGGTCAACGACACATCCATCAACGCGGAGACGGTGAAGCAGATTCTCGGACTTGCCGCCGGGGAGGGGGGAGCCGCTCCGCCGGGAGACGGGCGCGCCGCCGCGGCAAAGAGCGGCGGAGACGAGTTCGGGGAGTTCTTGGCCGACGTGGCGGTCACGGTCGGGAAGGCGGTCGAGGCGTGGCGCGCGCGCGTGGGCGAGGCCGTATTGAGGTGGGAAGGCGAGGGGTATCGCACCCATCGCCTCGAGGCCTTGCTGCAGCGCGATGCGCCCGGCGCGGTGGACCAAGCGATCACCGCGTTCGCGGCAGACGTGGAGCGCCTCAAAGCGCTCGAGGCGGAGGTGGCCGAGCTGGATCCGCAGGCCGCGGGACAAAGTGTGTTCCGTGATCCCGAGCGGCTGGGCGAGGCGGAGGAAGCCGCGACCAAGGTGCGCGAGGGGGGCGCGCCGCCTCCGGGGCCGTCCGCGGCGTTCCCGCTCGCGGCCTTCGCTGTCGGCGCGTCGAACCAGGTGGCGGTGAGCGCCGCGCGGGCGGCCCTCGAGCGACCGGGGAAGAAGTACAACCCGCTCGTGCTGGTGGGGAAGAGCGGGCTCGGCAAGACGCACTTGTTGAACGCGATCGGGCTCGAGTTGGCGCGCGGGAAGCGCGCCGTCGTGGCGTGCCTCTCCACGCAGGCGTTCATCGACGAGCTGATCTCGGCGATCGACGGGAACCGGGTGGACTGGTGGCAGGCGCGCTACCGCCGCGCCACGGCGCTGCTGCTCGACGACATCCACCTGCTTGCGGGCAAGGAGCGCACCCAGGAAGAGCTGTTCAATTTGTTCAATCTGCTCCAGGACAAGGATCGCCAGCTCGTCTTCACCGCGCCGGCGCATCCCAATACGCTAACCGGTCTCGAAGAGCGCATCGTGTCGCGGCTCGAGGGCGGACTCGTCGCGGAGCTCAAGGAGCCGGACCGCGACGTGAAGCGGGCC
>DASQAM010000133.1:0-2538 GCA_035635735.1 Gemmatimonadales bacterium
CGCGCCAGCACGAAGGAGAACTCGCCGATCTGCGAGACGGCGAGGCCGGCCAGCAGGGCCACACGCCCCGAATACCCCATGACCGCCGGGCCGACTGCCGCGAGCAGGGCCTTCCCACCCATGATCACGGCGACCCCGCCCAGGGCAAGCGCCGGGTGCTCACGCAGGAACTCGACCTGCACGAGCATGCCGACCGCGACGAAGAACAGCGAGATGAACACGTCGCGGAACGGCAAGAGCTCGGCCATCGCCTGGTGGCCGTAGTCGGACTCCGAGATGACGAGGCCCGCCAGGAACGCGCCCAGGGCGAGCGACGCGCCCGCCGCCGCGGTTCCCAGGGCCGTGAGGGTCCCGACCAGGATGACCGCGATCAGGAACAACTCCCGGCTCCGGGTCTTGAGGATCTCGGCGAGGGCGCGCGGGACCACGGTCCGGGCCAGCACCAGTACGCTGATGACGACGAGCACCGCCTTGCCGAGAGCCAGGAACAGGGCTCCGGCACCGCCGCCGGACCGCCCGGCGAGGAACGGGAGGACGAGCATCATGGGCACGACGCACAGGTCCTGGAAGATCAGCACTCCGGTAGCGAGGCGGCCGTGGGGAGCATCGATCTCCCCCTTGTCGGTGAGTCCCTTGAGGACGATGGCGGTGCTGGAGAGCGCGACGAGGAAGCCCAGGAGCAGCGACACCCGCCAGCTGAGATGGAGGGCCATGGCGAGCACGCAACTGAGGGCCACCGTGAGGCCGACCTGGGCACCGCCCCCGACAACGACCTGCCGTCCCATCTCGCGCAGCCGGCTCAAGGAGAACTCGATGCCGATGGTAAAGAGCAGCAGGATGACGCCGACTTCCGCCAGGCTCTCGACCTGGTGCACATCCGACACCAGGCCGAGCGCGTTGGGGCCGAGCAGGACGCCCGCGACGATGAACCCCGGGAGGGCGGGGAGCTTGATACGGTGGAACACCAGGATGACGAGCAGGGAGACGGCGAAGATGATCGCCAGGTCTTTGAGGACGTGGTACTCGCTCATGGCGGCTCGCGGTATGTCATTGCCTCGGGCCCAGTTGGGGGTGGCGGTGATGCAGGGCACACGCCTGGTGTGAAGACCATAATGGAAAACCGGGTCGCCGGGTGCAAGGTTGTGGCGCGCATTTCGTGCAGCATTACTCCCGAACACCCGGGGCATCGTTAGACATGGGCACGAGCCGGTTCAGACTCCTGCGGCAAGACGATGCCGTTCGCGACGCCGAGCTGTCGCGCACGGAGGCGCAGCTGCGCGCCACGGCGCGCCAGCAGGAAGCCGTGGCCCACATCGGCCAACGCGCCCTGGCCGGCGCTCCGCCGGACGAGCTCATCGCGGGTGCCGTGGCCATCGTCGCGCGCGTGCTCGAAGTCCCGTTCGCCAGCGTGCTCGAGCTGCGCCCGGAGAGCCGCACGCTGCTGCTGCGCGCCGGGGTGGGTTGGCGTGATGGCGCCGTCGGGCGAGCTGTGTCGCCGACGGATGCGGACTCGCATGCGGGCTTTGTGCTCCGCTCGACGGGCCCGGTGGTGGTAGAGGACCTGGCCACGGACACCCGATTCGGCAGCGCGCCGCTCCTGGCGGCGGCGGGCGTGGTCTCGAGCCTGAGCGTCCTCGTGGACGGCAAGGGCCGCCCCTTCGGAATCCTGGGCGTGCACACGGCGCAGCCGCGCGAGTTCACGATCCACGACACGCATTTCCTCCAGGCTGTGGCGAACGTCCTGGCCACCGGGATCGATCGCGCGCACGCTGAGGAGGCGTTGCGACGGAGCGAGGAGCACTTCCGCTCCCTCATCGAGAACGCGTCGGATATCGTCACGATTGTGGGCGAGAACGGCGTGTTCCGCTACGCCAGCCCGTCGGTGGAACGCGTGCTGGGGTACGCGCCCCGGGATCTGCTCGAGCGCAACGCGTTCGACTACGTCCACCCGGACGACATCCCGGTGGTCGCGGAGGCGCTGGCGGGCGCGATACACCATCCCGGGGTCCCCCAGGCCGCGCAGTTCCGGTTCCGGGCGCGGGATGGCGTCTGGCGGGTGCTCGAAGCGGTAGGCCAGGCGCGCGTGGGTCCCGGGGACGCGGCCCAGCTGATCGTCAACGCCCGCGACGTCACCGAGCGGCGACGCCAGGAGCGAGCGCTGCGCGAGAACAAGGAGCGGCTGCGGACGGTCATCGCCGGTGCGCCGCTCGTGCTGTTCGCGCTCGATGGTGAAGGAGTCTTCACGATGGTCGAGGGGCGCGGGCTCGACGCCGTCGGGGTGCGGCCCGCCTTGCTCATCGGCCGCACCGCGTTCGAGCTGTTCGCGGACCTGCCGCAGGCACTCGCGGACGTACGCCGCGCCCTCACGGGGGAGACGTTTTCATCCACCGTCGAGGTCTTCGGCGTCGTGTTCGAGGCGTGGTATTCCCCGGTCCGCGACGCGGACGGGACGGTGGCCGGGGTGATCGGCGTCGGCACCGACATCACCGACCGGTGCCGGGCGGAGTCCGCGCTGCGTCACTCGGAGGAGAGCCACCG
>DASQAM010000134.1:0-1581 GCA_035635735.1 Gemmatimonadales bacterium
GGCCAGTACGGCAAGCTTCCCGCGCAGGACCAGCTCGACGCCCTGAAGCCGAGCAGCGCGACGGTGTTCACCGCCGTGGGCTACGGGCTCCAGGAGATCAATCCCGTGCATATCGAGTCCGTGAAGATCCGCATGTTCGCCGAGCCGCACCTGATCCAGATCAACGGCGGCATCGTAGGAGACTTCTCGCTCTTGCTCTCGAACAACGCCTCCACGGGAGGCACCTGCTTCGGCGACTCGGGCGGGCCCAACTACGTCGCTTCGAGCAACGTGATCGGCGCCGTGACCTCGTTCGGGCTGAACGGGACGTGCGGCGGCACCGGCGGCGTGTTCCGCCTGGATCGGAAGAATGTGCTGGACTTTGTGGGACAATTCCTGAAGTGAGGTAACAACCGGCGGGGAGGGGGGGTGAGGCCGTCGCCAATCGGATGGTCCTCACTCTTCGACCGGGCCCGAGGGAACGAACAAATGGAGCAACGTCATCTGGGGTCCCAAGGCCTGGTCGTCTCCGCCATGGGGCTCGGCTGCATGGGCATGTCGGAATTCTACGGCGGCCACGATGACGCCGAGTCCATTGCCACCATCCACCGCGCCATCGACCTCGGCATCACCCTGCTCGATACGTCCGACTCCTACGGCCCGAAAACCAACGAGGAGCTGGTGGGCCGGGCCATCAAGGATCGGCGCGACCGCGTGGCGATCGCCACCAAGTTCGGCTTCGTTCGCAGGCCGGACGGGAGCTGGGCCGGTGTGAGCGGCCGCCCGGAATACGTGCGCCAGGCATGCGACGCCTCGCTCACGCGGCTGGGCCTGGATCACATCGACCTGTACTACCAGCACCGCGTGGACCCGAGCGTGCCGATCGAGGAGACGGTCGGCGCCATGGCGGACCTGGTGCACGCCGGCAAAGTCCGCTACCTCGGCCTGTCGGAGGCGGCCCCCGGCACCATGCGGCGCGCCCACGCCACCCACCCGATCAGCGCGCTCCAGACCGAGTACTCGCTGTGGAGCCGCGATCCGGAAGACGAGATCCTCCCGACCTGCCGCGAGCTGGGCATCGGCTTCGTCGCCTACAGCCCGCTGGGGCGCGGGTTCCTCTCAGGCCAGATCCGGCGCTTCGAAGACCTGGCTCCGGACGACTGGCGGCGCAGCAATCCGCGGTTTCAGGGCGAGAACTTCACGAAGAACCTCGAGCTGGTGGCGCGCATCGCCGAGCTGGCGCAGGCCAAACAGCGCACCCCATCGCAGCTGGCGCTGGCCTGGGTGCTGGCGCAGGGCGAGGACATCGTCCCCATCCCCGGCACCAAGCGGGTGCGCTACCTGGAGGAGAATGCCGCGGCGGCCGCCATCACGCTGAGCCCCGCCGAACTGGCGGCGCTCGAGGCGGTGTTCCCGCAGGGCGCCGCGGCGGGCGAGCGCTACGCCGCGGGGGGGATGGCGGCGGTCAATCGTTGACGGCGAGGAGATTCCTATCTCGGAGGCGGCGCGGGTTCTTATGTGTCCGCACGAGCCTGCCGGGTACTCACCTTGCGAGCGATCCACCGGGCGGCATATTGAGACGTAACTCAGATGCTATGAACC
>DASQAM010000135.1:0-5457 GCA_035635735.1 Gemmatimonadales bacterium
TAGAACCGCAAGGTGTCGGCGCCGTAGGATACGGTGGCGCGCGGGTTCAGCAGGAGCTTCGGCACGTCAGACGCGCGCGTGCGCCCCGCGCCGTGATAGATCGCGAGTGGGATGGTCATCCCCTGCCCCGCAAATCGCGGCACCGTGTCGGTACGCTCCCGGTGCGATGCGGCAGGACCGGTCCGATCCCGTACCGTGATCGCCACGTTGTAGACGCCCGGCGGCACGCCGAGGAATTGCTGGTAGATCACGCTTTCGTCGGCGCGGAGCGTTTCCTGGAAGCTGCGGACACGCACAGACTCCTCGCTCGCGAACTGGCGCACGGAGCCGGTATCGGCTCGAAAGGCGATCTCTACATGGTAATGCGCGGTGAACGCGGCGCCGTCGCGTTGAAAGCTCAGCGCATGATTCGCGAGCGACAGGCCGACCACGGCAAGCGTGGAATCGGCGGTGGCGTCCGCCACATAGTTGAGCGTCGCGACAAACGGGAGTGGCGGGCCGGCGACCATCAGGCCCATGGCGCCGTACACCGAGCCGGCATCGAACAGCGGGGAGACGCCCGCGCCCGGCTCCGGCCGGGGCGCGGAGCCGGCTCGCGTTACGGAGCTGCACGAAGCCACACCGGCCGCCAGGAATGCCACTGCCGCCGCTCGTCTCACTTGCTCAACCTCAAATCCGGGCGTTAGTTTCGCGCGTTCCCATGCCCAACGAGAACCTCGCCGGTCGGACCATCGCCGGCTACCGCCTCCTCGAGCGCGTCGGCGAGGGAGGCACGGCCGAAGTGTACCGCGCCCAACATCCGGAGCACGGGACCTGTGCGTTCAAGGTATTGCGGTCGCGCCTCGCGAGCGACCCCACGGCGGTGAAGCGCTTCCTGCGGGAGGCCGGGTACGGCTCGCGGGTCGAGCACCCGGGCGTCGTCCGCACCTACGACTACGGCGAAGCGGACGGCCTCTACTACCTCGCCCTGGAATGGGCCGAAGGCAAATCCCTCGCTGAATACGTACACCGCGCCGGCCCCCTCGCTCCCACCCTGGTCGGGAGCATCGTACAGCAGCTCGCCGATGCCCTGGCCGCCGCCCATCAGGCGGGCATCATCCATCGCGACCTGAAGCCCGAGAACATCACCTACGATCCGGACTCCCAACGCGCCAAGCTGCTCGACTTCGGCATCGCCCGCGATGCGGAGCTGCCGCCGGAAGAGCGTCTCACGCGCACCGGATTCTTCGTCGGAACACTCAAGTACGTGGCCCCCGAAGCCCTGTCCGGGGAGCTGGTGGACGGTCGGGCCGACATCTACAGCCTCGCCACCATCGCATACTGGATGCTCACCGGGCAGCATCCGCATGGCGGTCGCACGCCGCGCGAGCTGTTTCAACAGCTCCTCACGAAAGACCCGACGCCGCTCAACGAGGTGGTTCCAGGGCTGCGCTTCCCCCCGGGGCTCGAGGCAGCGGTGATGCAAGGCCTCCAGCGCGACCCCGGCCGTCGACCGCCGACCGTGACGGCGTTTGCCGACAATGTCACGGCGGCGCTCGCCGCCGCGCCGTCCCCCAAGCCTGGGTTGTTCGAGGCGCTCAAGCGCGCAGTCCGCCGGAAAGACCCATAGTAGTAGTTGCTATCGCTACTACTATCATATGCCATCGACGTCCACCCTAGCCCTAGAGCGTCGCCTCCGTGAGCTCCTGCAGGAGCGCTCCGTCACGCGCGGAGAGTTCACCCTCGCGTCCGGGCGCCGCTCCACCTTTTACATCGACGCGCGCCGCACCACCATGTCGGGCGAAGGCCTTGTCGTGATCGGGGCCCTCGGGCTCGCGCGCCTCACTGCCCGTGGCTGGGCGCCCGATCTGGTCGGTGGGCTGACCCTCGGCGCCGATCCCGTCGCCTACGCCTTGGCCGCCGCCGCCCGAGCCCAGGGAAGGCCCCTCGATGCCTTCAGCGTGCGCAAGCAGGCCAAGACCCACGGCACCGGAAAACGCATCGAAGGTTGCTTCAGGCCCGATGCCGCCGTCGTCGTCGTGGAGGACGTGATGACGACGGGGCACTCGGCTGCGGAGGCCATCGCTGCAGTCACCGCGGAAGGCGCACGCGTCCTCGGCGTGCTGGCCGTCGTGGACCGAGAGGAAGGAGGTCGGGCGACGCTCGAGCAGGCCGGCCACCCGGTCGAGGCGCTCGTCACCGCCACGGAGCTGGGGTTGCGGTGACGTAGAGATTGCCGCCCAGATCATCTGAGGTGTATGATCAGCCCCGGGTGAGCACACTTCCGACAGGATCGTCGCGGCCGTCTCTCGCCTCGCTGGTGCGAGGCTGGAAGGACGACGCCACCGGCCTGGAGCAGCGTCTCAAGGACCTGGAAACCATCTCGCGCACGCATCGCTTGCGGCGCGTGATGGTGGCGTTCGGGTTCGCGCTCGGCCTGGTGGGGTGGGGGTTCGGCGCCGTGAAGACGCGGCCGACGACGATGGTGCTGGTGGCGGGCGGGGCGGCATTCGTGAACGAGCTCCTCGGTCTCATCCACGAGCGCGGCTGGTACCGCTGGTGGCTGGTGTACGCCTTGTCGCTGTTCGACGTCCTGCTCGTGGCGGTCCTGGTCGTATGGTTCGGGCGCGGCGGTTTCGTGGCCGCGTTCTTCATCGCGGTCCTGCCGTACGCCTTCGACCAGGGCCACACCGTGGGCAATTTTCTGGTGCTTACCGCGGCGATCGCCTACCTGGGCTCGAGCTTCCTGCACAACGTGCTGTACGAGCCGGGGGCGAGTCTCACGAACGCCGGGCTCGAGACGGTGGTGTTCATCCTCGTGGCCATGGCGCTCAAGCGGATTCCGGCAACCCTGATCGCGCGCATCCGCCATGCCCGGAGCGTGATGGGAGAGGCGGAGCGGGGCTATCTGGCCGTGCGCGCGCCGGCGGGTGAGTCCGACGAGCTCGGCTTCCTCGAGCGGAGCTTCAATCGGATGATCGAGGAGATCGGTGGCACGATCTCCACCGTGCAGCGCGAGGCCGACGAGGTGGCGGCGCTCGCGGAAGAGCTCGCGGCCTCGGCCGAGGAGCTCCATGCCACCTCGGAAACGGTCACCCATACGACCCAGCGATTGGCGACGGATCTAGGGCAGCAACGGGAGATGGCGGAGGGAGCGCGCGGCGAGAGCGCCAAGGCGGCCGAGCAAGCGGAGTCGCTGCGCGTCCGGGCGGAGCTGATGCAGGCGGACGCCGCCCGCCTGGTCGCCGCGGCGGAGCGGGGCCGGGAACGGGTGGCGCGCGCGAGTCAGACGCTCCGCGCGGTGGGGGAGGAGGTTCGCACCACCGCCGCGACGGTGGCTGGGCTGTCGGGGATGTCGGAGCGGATCGGCGTGTTCGCCCAGACGATCGCGCGGATCGCGCGGCAGACGCATCTGCTCGCGCTCAATGCGGCGATCGAGGCGGCGCGCGCCGAGGAGCACGGCGAGGGCTTCGCGGTGGTTGCGGACGAAGTGCGGGCGCTCGCGGCGGAGGCGGGGAAATCGGCGCGCGAGGTGGCGGAGCTGGTTTCGGAACTGCGGGCGGGTATCGACGCCGCGGCGCGGGCGATGCAGTCGGGTGAGACGAAGGTGCGCGACATCGGCGCAGTGGCCGCGGAAGCCGACGCAGCGCTCCAGGAGCTGCACCAGGGGATCGAATTGGTGGGCGACCTGGTGAACGCCACGGCGGAGGTGTCCCGCGGCCAGGCGCAGCGCCTCGCCGACCTGGCGCAGTCGCTGCAGCAAGTGGCGGCCATCTCGAGCGCCTCCTCGCAACGAGCCGACGGCGCCGCAGGCGCCACTCAGGCCGAGATCACGTCGATGGGCGATCTCACCGCGACCTCGCAGCAGCTCGCACAGCTGGCCGAGCGGTTGCGCGGGAGCATCGCGCGCTTCTCGGTGCTCAAACGAGGGCAGGAAGGCGGGGAGCCCCCCGTCACGCGTGCGGCCGCCGACTGATCACCCCGGCCGGGAAACGCGAGTCGCGTTCGGTCCTTGGTCCCACAAACCCGCATTGAGTGGGCAGAACGCACGCAGGGTTTCCCGGTACGGGGTGATCAGTAGGTCCACATAGCGCTCGAGCGAGACGTCGAACGGGAAGCGGCGCCGAAACTCACCCGCGGTGACACCCAGCATCGCCTTCAGGTGGCGCCCGAAGCTCTGCGGCGACGAATAGTCGAGGCGGTACGCCACGTCGGCCACCGAGAGCCCGGGGTTCGAGAACAGGGAGGCCGCGTGCACGAGCCGCATGCCGGCGAGGTAGGTCTTTGGGGACGGCAGGCCCGCCCGGTAGAAGCGGGACATGAGCGTACTCGAGCAGATCCGGAGGTGCCGCGCCAGCCGCCGCACCGTGGACAGTACCGGCGCGAGCCGAGCAACCGCCTCGAAGAACGCGCGCACGTCTCCCGTCCCCTCGTCGAGCGCGGGGACGACGCGCGCCAGAATCCGGGCAGCGACAGGTGACGCTGGATGGCCGACCAGGTCCCGCAGCCGGCGCCAGCCCGCGGGCTCCGTGCAGTCCACCGCCGAGCGGACGCCGGTTGCGCCGAGCCTGAGCAGCGTCTCGCTGGCGTTGCGGTCGTAGCGTGACACGAGGGCGACGGCCGGGATGGCGGGAAACTCGCGTACGAAGCGGGCCACCGCCGGGAGCTCGTCGCCGCGGCAGGCGTGGACCGAGAGGACGAGCGCGTCCACCCGCTTCCGCCGGGCCGCTCGCAGGGCGTCCCGGAACGAGCTGGTGTGGACCGTCGTAAAACAGCCGTCGCCCGCCGCATCGAGGCGGGGACGCTCGGGCGCTGGCAGGACGGTGCAGACGGTCACCATGCAGGAGAAACGCTAGCGTGGACCCATCAACCCCGGCTCAAGCTTCGCCGGCATCGGGCCCCGACCCCGCGCGCGGCGTCGGCGCCACCTCAACCACCGATCAACGCGCGGCCCTCGCGGAACGGCTGCGGCGTCACGTCGCCGCGCTCGAGGGCGTGCGCCACCCGAGCGCCGCGCCCGAGCGACATCGGGCCGCCCGCGACTACATCGCCAGCGAGCTGTCCACGCTCGGCCTCAGCGTGGACCTCGCACCGTTCTCGTTCCGGGGACGCACCTACCACAACGTCGTGGGCGGGGTGGCCGGGAGTGACGCGCGACGGCCGTCGCTCCTGATCGGGGCGCACTTCGACTCGACCGCCGACACGCCCGGCGCGGACGACAACGCCAGCGGCGTCGCCGCGCTGCTCGAGTGTGCCCGCGCCATCGCCTCCCGGGAACAGCAGGCCCGCGTCGAGTTCGTGGGGTTCGACTTGGAAGAATTGCAAACGGTGACCGGCCGCTACCGCGTCGGCAGCCAGGCGCTCGCGCGGCAAAAGCAGGCGCGGCGCGAGGCGCTCGCGGGCGCGTTGATCCTCGAGATGGTGGGCTACCGCGACCCGAGGCCCGGCACCCAGATCGTTCCACCGTTTCTCGGAATC
>DASQAM010000136.1:0-2930 GCA_035635735.1 Gemmatimonadales bacterium
CGCGCCGGTGGCGAGCATCATCGCGACGTCCACGTCGCCCGCGAGGTGGGACAGGAGCTCGGTGAGGCCGGGATAGCGGAATCCGGCGAGGTGCAGGGCGTGCTTGTGCACCGGACCGGTGACGATGGCGTCCACGTCGCCTGCGAGCGCCAGGCGGACGGCTTCCTGCACCGCTTCGCCGGCGATTCGCCCGGCTTGTTCCGGGAGCAGGGAGCGGGGAGCGGTACCTTCCGCCGTCGCGGAGGGTACCGCTCCCTGCTCCCCGCTCCCGAGAAAGATGAGATCAGCATCCAGCGGGCCCAAAGCGAGCGCTTTGGTCACCACCTCCGGCCCGATCCCCCGCGGATCGCCGAGCGTGACCGCGAGTCTGGGACGGCGGCTAGAACCGGACGTCGACGTACGTGGTGCGACGCAGCAAGTCGAGATGGTGCTTGATGGCAAGCTGCTGGCCGAGCGCTTCGCGGATGCGATCCTTTACTTCGTCGAACCCCAGCTCGCCTTCGGGCAGGCGCCTCATCAGCTCGAACACCACGAACCGCGGCCGCGGTGATCCGATGCCCACCTCGAACACCGGCTTCAACCCGGGGACGGTGTCCGGCCCGATGGCCTTGTTGTAATCGGGCGGGAGCTGGGAAACGGGGAGGGCATCGGCGAGCTTCGGCTCGCTAGGGTCGGCGTAGCGACGGGCCAGCGAGTCGAACGACGCTCCATGGGCCAGCGCGTCGTGGACGGAATCGGCCTGCCGCTGGGCGATGGCGATCTGCCCCGCGGAGATGGTGGCCTGGATCAGGATGTGGCGCGCCATGATCTCTGCCGGCTGCGCGCGCTCCACCTGAATGATGTGGAAGCCGAACTCGGTGCGCACGACGTCGGAGATTGCCCCCGGCCGCAGACGAAACGCGACGTCCTCGAACTCCTTGACCATCACGCCGCGGCGGAACCAGCCGAGCACACCGCCCTGCTCCCGTGACACGCTGTCGGCGGAGTACTTTTTCGCGACGTCGGCAAAGGTGGCACCGCCACTCTTCCGCAGCGCCACCACGAGCGATTCCGCCAGCTGCAGCGCCCGGACGCTCGCCGCCGAGTCCGGCTTCGGCACGATCACGACCTGGCGGAAGGAGATGGCCGCCGGCCGCTTGGCCTGCTGCTCCCGGTTCGACTCCCAGAAGGCCCGCATCTCGGCGTCCGACGGCGCAATCGGCCGCAGTTTCCCCTTTTGCTTGAGTCCCTCGATCAACCGCTGCTGCAGGATCGCGCGACGCTGCTGGTCGGCGAGCCAGCGGCGCCATTCCTCTTCGGACACGAACCCGGCCGCGCGAAGCTGCGACTGGAACTCGGGGATCGAGGTGAACTGCTTGCGCACGTTTTGGACGGTTTGCTCGACCGCGTCCTGCACTTCCTGGTCCGTCACCTTGATCGTGGTGTCCCGCTCCGCCTGCTGCACCAGCAGCTCCTCGTCCACCATCTGCGAGAGGACCTGGCGCCGCGCGGCGTCCCGCGCCGCCGAGTCCTCCGGGACCTTCTGGCCCTGTGACTGCGCCAGGACGAGCTGCTCTTCCACTTGCGACGCGAGGATCGGCCTCGTGCCCACGACCGCCACGATGCGATCCACGGGACGGCCGGTCGCCGCTCGACCCTGCGCCGCCGCAGGCGTCCCCCAAGGGGAGACGGCGGCAAGCACCGCCACACCGATGGTCAGAACGAGGGCGCGCATGTCAGCGCGGCGCCTGCCGGCCGCCGCTCTCCGCCGCGACGGGCGGCGGGCCGGGCGCCCGCTTCAGACCCGTGGGCGGGGCCGCGCGGGCCGTCGTGTCCGCCGCCCGGATCGCCTGTGCGCTCGCCAGCGCCCGCGCGATTCCCGCCTCGTTGAGCGACCACGGCTGGTCCTGGCGGAGCGCGCCGGCCAGGAAGGGCGGGACCGGGTAGAACGGCGCGGTGCCTCGTGTCACCGCCTGGTCCACGTACCGGTCGACGTGCGCCATGGCTAGCTGCACGCGCGCGGCGGGGGTCGCGGCGGAGTCCTTGAGGAGCTGGGGCGAGACGTCCAGCAGGCCCTCGAGCCGCGCGACAGCCGAGTCATGCTCGGAGCGCAGGCGCCGCCAGTCGTCCGGGCTGAGCCGCACGCCGGCCTTGTCCACCTCGACGAGCAGCATTTCACGCTGCGCCAGCACCTTGATGAACTGGTTCAGCTGGGCGTCGCTCGCCGCGGAAATCCCGCGCACGTCGTTCGGGTCGAGGGCCAGGAGCCACCGCGCCAGATCTTTCACCTGGAACGTGCCTCCCTTGTACGTGGCCAGCCTCCGGCTGTCGCTCCGGGCGGAGACGATCTGCGGTACCGCCTGGCGCACCAGGGCGGTCGCGCCGGACTCGATCTTGAGCTGTCGCCGGTTCGCGAGGCTGTCCAGGTACAGGGAGTCGAGCTGGACGGTGCGCGAGTTCTCGAGATCGACGCGGAACGAATCGCGCACCTCGGCCAGCGGCGGCCGGCGAATGATGTGGAACCCGAACGGCGTCCGGACCACGGCCGTCATCGCGCCGGGCGGGAGCGTCCACGCAGCACTGTCGAACGCCGGGACGAACTGTCCCCGCGGCGTGGCTGGCAGATACCCCCCCTTCGACTTCGATCCTGGGTCCTCCGAGTAGCGCCGGGCGAGCTGCGCGAAGTTGAACCCACGACGCGCCGCGGCCTGCATCAGAACCGCGGTGGCTTCCTTCTCCTTCTGCTGCTCCACCATCGGCACGGCGCTCTGCGGGATTCGGATCAGGATGTGCTGGAACAGGCGCACCGTGCCTGCCTGGAACGCTGAATCCGCCTGGGCGGGCGTGAGCTTGCCGCGCGTCGCGATCAGCTGGTCGTGATAGTGCTCCCACTTGAGTTGCGCCGCCACCGGCCACTGCGTGGCGAGCACCAGGACCGAGTCGTGCAGGTC
>DASQAM010000137.1:0-8528 GCA_035635735.1 Gemmatimonadales bacterium
TCTCCCCTGCGCCGCCTGGCTGCAGGGAGAATACGGGCTGTCGGGGATGTACTGCGGGGTGCCGTGCAAGCTGGGCCGCACCGGCCTCGAGAAGATCGTGGACGTGAAACTCTCGCCCGACGAACAGGCGGCGTTGAAGAAATCCGCCGAGGCGGTGAAGGAGACGATGGCGGCCGTGCGCCTTTAGGGCGCCAGCTTGGCCTTCCAGTAGTCCCGATTCAGCTGGGCGATGAAGTCGATAGAAATGTCCTTCGGGCACGCGGCCATGCACTCCCCGTGGTTGGTGCAGGCCCCGAACCCCTCCGCGTCCATCCGCGCCACCATGTCGACCACGCGGGTGTCGCGCTCGGGCTGGCCCTGGGGCAGGAGCCCCAGGTGCGACACCTTCGCGGCGACGAACAGCATGGCGGATGCGTTGGGGCAGGCCGCCACGCAGGCGCCGCATCCGATGCACGCGGCCGCGTCCATCGCGAGGTCGGCGTCGCGCTTGGGCACGAGCAGGGTGTTCGCTTCCGGCGCGCTTCCCGTGCGCGCGGTGATGAACCCGCCCGCCTGGATGATCCGGTCGAAGGCGCCGCGGTCCACCACCAGGTCCTTGATCACTGGGAACGCGCGAGCGCGCCACGGCTCGATCCACAGCTCGGCGCCGTCCGAGAACGAGCGCATGTGCAGCTCACACGTGGCGGTGGCGCGCTGTGGACCGTGTGGGCGGCCGTTGATCACCATGCCGCACATCCCGCAGATCCCCTCGCGACAGTCGTGGTCGAATGCGATCGGATCGTCCTTGCGCGCCAGCAGCTGCTGGTTCAAGACGTCCAGCATCTCCAGGAACGACATGTCGCGACTGACGTCGGTCATGTCGTAGCGGACGAACACCCCCGCGAGCTCGGGCCCCGGCTGCCGCCAGACGTGCAGCGTCACACGCATTACTTGTAGCTCCGTTGCGCGAGGTGGACCGCCTCGAAAGCGAGCGGCTCCTTGTGGAGCACCGGCGCTTTGCCGACGCCGGCGAACTCCCAGGCCGCCACGTAACCGAAGCGTTCATCGTCGCGCTTCGGCTCGCCGTCCGGCGTCTGGTATTCCTCGCGGAAGTGGCAGCCGCACGACTCCTCGCGCTGCAGCGCGTCGTGGCACATCAGCTCGGCGAACTCGAGAAAGTCGGCGACCCGGCCAGCGTGCTCGAGCGACTGGTTCAAGTCTTCGCCCTTGCCGCCCACATAGACGTCCTTCCAGAACTCGTCGCGCAGCGCGCCGATCCGTCCCAGGGCCTCTTTCAGTCCCGCGGCGTTCCGGGACATTCCGCATTTGTCCCACATCACGCGGCCCAGCTCGCGGTGGAACGCGTCCGCAGTCTTGCGGCCGCTCGCGGCGAGCAGCCGTCGGACCCGCTCGCCCACTTCGGCCTGGACCTGACGGAACGCCGGCTCCGCGGGGTCCACCTTGGCGAGCTTCGCCTGCGCCAGGTACTCCCCGATGGTGTACGGCAAGATGAAGTAGCCGTCGGCGAGCCCCTGCATCAGCGCGCTCGCGCCCAGCCGGTTGGCGCCGTGGTCCGAGAAGTTCGCCTCGCCGATGGCGTACAGACCATCGATCGTGGTCATCAGGTTGTAGTCCACCCACAACCCGCCCATCGTGTAGTGCGGGGCGGGGTAGATCCGCATCGGTCCCCGGAACGGGTCCTCCCCCGTGATGCGCTGGTACATCTCGAACAGGTTGCCGTAGCGTTCGACGATCACTCGACGGCCGAGGCGCGCGATGGCGTCGCGGAAGTCCAGGTATACGCCGTGCCCCCCCGGCCCCACGCCGCGCCCCTCGTCGCACACTTCCTTGGCGCGCCGCGACGCCATGTCTCGCGGCGCGAGGTTGCCGTAGCTCGGGTACAGCCGCTCGAGATAATAGTCGCGCTCCTCGTCGGGAATCTGGTTCGGCGCTCGGGTGTCGCCCTTTTTCTTAGGCACCCAGATGCGGCCGTCGTTGCGGAGCGACTCGCTCATCAACGTCAGCTTGGACTGGTGCGGTCCGGTCTGCGGGATGCACGTCGGGTGGATCTGGGTGAAGCAGGGATTGGCCAACGTGGCACCGCGTTTGTGCGCGCGCCAGATCGCCGTGACGTTGCAGCCCTTCGCGTTGGTCGACAAGTAGTACACGTTCGAGTAGCCGCCGGTGGCGAGCACCACCGCGTCGCCCGCGTGGGCGCTCACGGCGCCCGTGAGCAGGTCGCGCACGATGATGCCGCGCGCCCGGCCGTCGATCACGACCAGGTCGAGCATCTCGACGCGCCCGTCCATCCGGACGTTACCGGCGCCGATCTGGCGCGAGAGCGACTGGTAGGCACCCAGCAGCAGCTGCTGGCCGGTCTGACCGCGCGCGTAAAACGTGCGCGAGACCTGCACCCCCCCGAACGAGCGGTTCGCGAGCAGGCCGCCATACTCGCGCGCGAATGGAACCCCCTGCGCCGTGCACTGGTCGATAATGCTGGCGCTGACTTCGGCCAGGCGGTACACGTTCGCCTCGCGCGAGCGGAAATCGCCGCCTTTGATGGTGTCGTAGAACAGGCGGAACACCGAGTCGCCGTCATTCTGGTAATTCTTGGCGGCGTTGATCCCGCCCTGGGCCGCGATCGAGTGCGCCCGTCGCGCCGAATCCTGGAAACAGAAGCAGGACACGCGGTAGCCCAGCTCGGCGAGCGATGCAGCGGCGGAGGCCCCCGCCAACCCCGAGCCGACCACGAGGATGTGCTGCTTCAGCTTGTTCGCCGGGTTGACGAGCTTGATCTCGGAGCGGTGCCGCTCCCATTTCGCCGCGAGCGGTCCGTCGGGGGTGCGGGAGCGCAGCTCCATGGTCACCGCAGCACCCCGGCGAGCACCGCCACCGGAATGGAGATGTACCCACCCGCGATCAGCACGGCGATGGCGGCCGCCGCGCCGCGACGCCAGCGGCCGGTCGGCGGCCGGTTGAGCCCCAGCGTCTGGAGCGCGCTCCACGTTCCGTGGTACAGATGCAGCCCCAGCACGACCATGGCCGCGATATACGCTGCCGCCACGGGCCACACCCGCAGGCTCGCCACGACGTTGTGGTACACGTCGCCCGGAACGAAGCTCGGGTTCACGCGACCGAACGTCAGGTCGAGCAGGTGATAGACCACGTAGAGGAAGATGAGCACGCCGCCCCACCGCATCGTACGGGCCGCGTACGTCGTCTCGACCGGCTCGAGCCGGCGATAGCTCACCGGGCGGGCGCGCCAGCTGGCGCGACTCGTTTCGATCGCCGCCCAGATGTGGGCGAGCACCGCAACGATCAGCACGACGCGGACGATCCACAGCAGCCACCCGCGGCCGAAGAAGGGGGCGCCCACGGTGCGCAGTCCCTCGGCGTAGGCGTTGAACGCCGCGGGCCCCTCGAAGATCTTCAGGTTGCCGAGCAGGTGACCGACGACGAACAGGAACAGGATCACGCCCGTGACGGCCATGACGGCTTTCTGGCCGACGAGCGATCCCAGCACGCCGGGGCGGGGGCGGGGGGGGGCCGCGACTGAAGGCTGGCTGGTCATGGAACGGTGGGATGATACCTGCTCGCCTGCGGCTCGTGCAAGGCGAAGGCTTTCCCCTGCTATCTTTCGAGGAGGAGGGCACATGTTCTTGACGCTCTGCAAGTCGAAGCTCCACCGGGCGACGGTCACGCAGGCGGAGCTGCATTACGAAGGCAGCATCACCATCGATACCGACCTGCTCACGGCGGCGGGTATCCTGCCGTTCGAGCGGGTCCAGGTGGTGGACATCGCGAACGGGGCGCGGTTCGAGACGTACGCGATCGAGGGAAACGCGGGATCGCGCACCGTGTGCGTGAACGGCGCGGCCGCGCGCCTCGTGCAGGTCGGCGACCCGATCATCGTCATCAGCTACGCCCAGATGACACCGGACGAGGCGGCCCGTCATCATCCGACCATCGTCCTGCTCAATGCCGACAACTCGATCCGCGAGACGCTCGCGGGCGACCGGACGACGCCCATCGAAATCCTCTCGGAGTCGCTTTGACCCAGCCTGCCACCTCCACCGAGCCTCGCGCCGTGCTCCGCGACCAGGCGCCTGTCGCCACGCGCCCGGCCACCGGTCGACCCACCGTGGTCATCGTGGGCGCAGGATTCGGCGGCCTGCGCGCCGCGCGCGCGCTCCGCAAGGCACCCGTCAACGTGGTGCTGGTGGATCGCCACAACTACCACCTGTTTCAACCGCTGCTCTACCAGGTCGCCACGGCCGGCCTCGAGCCCGAGGAGATCGCCCGGCCGGTGCGCGCCATCCTGCGCCGCCAGTCCAACACCGAGTTCCGGATGACGGAAGTGACGGGCCTCGATGCCGGCGGGAAGCGTATCGACACCACGGACGGGCCAATCGCCTACGATTACCTCATTCTCGCCGTGGGCGGTCAGACGAACTACTTCGGCCTCGAGAGCGTGCCGAAACACGGGTTCGGTCTCAAAGACATCCCCGAAGCGATCCGCATCCGCAATCACGTGTTGCACGCCTTCGAGCGCGCCATGCTCGAGGCCGACCCCGAGCGTCGCCGGGCCGAGCTGACGTTCGTCGTGGTAGGGGGCGGCCCGACGGGCGTCGAGATGGCGGGAGCGCTGTCGGAGCTGATCCGGCTCGTCCTCGTGAAGGATTACCCGCGCTTGAACGTCAAGGACGTGCGCGTGCTGCTCCTCGAGGCTACCGACCGGCTGCTGGCCGCCATGCCCGCCAAGTTGAGGGATGCCGCAGCCGAGACGCTGTGGCGCAAACATGTGGAAGTTCGCTTCGGGGCCACGGTCGCCGACTACGATGGCGCACGGGTGCTACTCAAGAGCGGCGAGGTGATCCCGGCGTGCACGCTCATCTGGGCGGCGGGTGTGAAGGCCGTGTCTCTCACGGGTCGGCTGGGATTGCCGACGGGGCAGCAGGGCCGGGTCCCCGTGGCGCCGACCCTCGACGTGCCGGGTCACCCGGACATCTACGTGATCGGCGATGCGGCCTACCTCGAAGCGGCGGGCGCACCGCTTCCGATGATGGCCCCGGTGGCAATTCAGATGGCCGAGACGGCGGTCGAAAACATCCGGCGCCGCATCGCCGGACAACCGCCCGTGGCGTTCCGCTACCGCGACCCTGGCTCGCTCGCGACCATCGGTCGGAACGCCGCCGTCGCCTACATCTGGGGGATCGGGTTCACCGGGTTCCCGGCGTGGGTGGTGTGGCTGGTGGTCCACATCATCCAGCTCATCGGATTTCGCAACAAGGTGTTCGTGCTGCTGAACTGGGCGTGGGATTACTTCTTCTATGAGCGCGCCGCGCGGCTCATCACGTCGATGGAGTGATCAGGAACGCCACGTACGCGTCGTACCACGCCGTCCCAGCCGCATTCGAGACACCAGCGTCGTTGCAGCACGGGCAGGAGGCGGTCGAAGAAGCGATTCCGCAGCGGCACCATCTCGATGGCACAGTGCGGACAGAGGGGACCCCGCGGAAGAAGCAGGTAGACCACCGCAGTGACGATCGCGACGCGCATCGCCACGGTCACGAGCAGGACCAACACGACCAGCATACTGCCTCCATGATAGTGTCCGGCCGCCCGGCCGGCCACCTCACGCCCCTCCCCCCGACCCCCCGGCCCCCCGGACGAACGCAAGGATCCGCCGCTCGAGCTCCGCCAGCTCGACCGGCTTGACCAGCACCCGCTCCCGCGGCACCGGGGTATTGCCCGGCTGGGCCAGTTGGGACACATCGCCCGACAAGAACAACACGCGCGCCGCGAGCTCGGGCCGCTCCTCCTCGAGCTGAGCATACAGCTCGACTCCGCCCATGCGGGGCATCCGCAGGTCCGCGAGGATCACATTCGCCGGTTGAACGCGCAACCGGGCCAACCCCTCCACCCCGTCCGCCGCCTCGTCGACCTGGGCGCCCCGGCGCGTGAGATAGCGGGCCATGGGCCGCCGCACGGCTTCCTCGTCCTCCACGATCAGCACCCGGAGCCCCGCGAGCGACCCGGCTGGCGCCTGCGCGCTGGCTCCGCCTCCGGAGGGGGACTCCGACGAGGGTTTAGAGGGGGCGAGGGCGGGGGCGGGGGCGGGGGCGGGAGCGGGGGCGGGGGCCGTGGGCGTAGGCGAGTCCGGCGCGGAAGCCGGGGCGAGCGGGAGCGACAGGACGAAACGCGCACCGAAACCAGGCGGCGATGTGAGCGTGAGATCGCCGCCCGCCTCGCGCGCGATCTGGCGCGAGATATAGAGGCCAAGGCCGGTGCCCCGGCGGCCCTTGGTGGTGGCGAAGGGCCGAAACAAGCGCGGCGCGATGTCCGGCGCGACGCCTCGCCCGTTGTCCCCAACCGCCACCGACACTTGTCCGTCCCGGACCCAGGTGTCGACGCTCAAGTGGCGGGGGGGTGTCACGCCGCGGAGGGCGTCGATCGCGTTTGACAGCAGGTTGACCACGACCTGCTCGAGCTTGATGGCGTCCCCCTGCACGGGCGGCAGGCTGGCGTCGAGCTGCCCGCCCACGGTGATCTCGTCCACGCCGAAGCGATACGATACGAGATCGAGCGCCCCCCGCACCACATCGTTGAGATTGACGTTCGTCACGTCGCGGTCGGTCGCATGCACGAATCGCAGCAGCCCTCGCAGCAGTTTCGTGGCGCGGCGGGCCTGACGCAGGATCTGAGTCATCTCGCTGCGCTGCTCCCCCTCGAACGCGGGATCGGCGAGCCGGTTTTCGGCGTGGGCGGCGATCGCCATGAGGGGATTGTTCACCTCGTGCGCGACGCCCGCGAGCAGCTCGCCTGCCGCGGCGAAGCGCCCCTGCTCCTCGGCCCGGTCACGCAGCACGCGGGTCATTGCGTTGAAGTGCTCGGCCAGGCGACCGAGCTCGTCGGACCCACGAACGGGGACGCTGACGGTGAGATCGCCGTCGGCGACCTGGGCGAGGCCGGTCTCGAGCTCGTGCAGGGGACGCCACACGCGCCGGCGCACCACGAGAACCAAGAGGGGCACCAGCAGCGCACCCAACCCGAGCCACAGGATCGCGTCGCCTCGCGCCTCGCCGGCGGCGGACTGCAACGCGCCCTGGCGCGCCGTGAGATATGCCCGGGCGACCCGGCTGCCGTCGGCACCGCGCTCATGTGCGACCCGCAGGAGTTGCTCGACGGTCACGAGTCGCGCGGCCGCGTCCGCCCGGCGACCGCGCTCGAGCTGCGCAACGCTCTCCTCCAGGACGTTGCCGACGCGCCACAGTGCGCCGTCGATGCTCACCAGGGCTGCCCCGAGCTCTTGCGGGATGGCCGCGCCGCCGGAGACCTGTAACGGCGTGCGTCCGATCGCCGCGAGGTCACGCACCAGCCGTAGCGAATCGGCGCTGGGCCGCGGACGGTGCGTGAGGTCGCGCACGATGGCGACCGCCCGGTTGAGCGCGCTGTCGCGCCGCGCGAACACCGCGCTCACGGTGGTGATCGCTTCGGTGGCGGCGCCGAGCGCCAAGGCCGGACGACTGACGCGAAAGAACAGGTAGACGGGAAGGGCGGCGGCGTACGCTCCGGCACCTAGGGCCACGGCGAGCAGCGTCACCCGCAGGCTGAGCAGGCGGCGGGAAGTCACGACAAGCGGAGCGCGAGCTTACCGAACATGGAGTTCATCCCTCGTCCGCGCGTGCACGCGAACGTGCCTATGACGACACGCCTAAGATACGCGCCCGCCCGGCGCTGACTAGCGGGGGCGCGCCGCGACACCCACATTTGCGGCATGTCTACCGATTCCGGCGACCGGATGAAGATCGTGATCGGCTATGCGGTGTGGGCCACGCTATGCGCAGTGGTAGCCGGAGTCGCGATTTCTCTCATTCATACGTGGTTCTTCGCCCATGAGCCGGGTCGTGTGGGCTTCTGGCGAACGCTGTTCGAGGACGCGGCCGTGACGGTTGGCATCGCCGCGGGGCAGGGCGCGGTCGCCCTGGTCACGGGCAGCATCGTCACCCAGCTCGGACGCGGCCTGCACGCCACCGTGCTCCTCGGTCTCCTGGTCGGCCTGTTCGACTTCGTGATGAACTTCCTGCAAATGGCGGTTCCAGCGACCGAGCTCGGCTGGATCCCCGATCTCGTCATCCTCGCCGCGGCCACGATCGTCATTACGGTCCTCGGATCCCGATCGGCGACCGCCGCCCCCTCACCGCCGCCGTGAGCGACGAGCAGCACGACGCGCTGCAGCGACTAGAGCGGCGCGTGGAGGTGCTGGAGCAGATGGTGCGGCGACTGCTCGCGCCCGGTACCCCCCCCGACCGCATCACCCCGGCACCCGAGCGCTCCGCTGTCGTCTCGTCCGCCGGGCCCCTGTTTCGGCCCCCTCAACCAGCGTGGTCCCCCGCACCAGAACCGCCCCACGACTCGCCGCCAACGGCCGCGGCCCCCGACCTCGAGCAATGGTTCGGCCAGCGAGGCCTGCTGATCGTCGGGGTGCTCGCGCTACTCACGGCGGCAGGTTTCTTCCTGAAGTACGCGATCGACCGCGGCTGGATCGC
>DASQAM010000138.1:0-2765 GCA_035635735.1 Gemmatimonadales bacterium
TCCGGAGCCGGGGAAGGGGGACGAGGGCGGGTTGGCGGAAGGGGAGGATCCCGAGGATGATCTGTCGCCCCGCGCCGTCGCGCTGCGCGCCCTGAAGGAGATCGAGTTCGATCGCGCGACTGGGAAGCTATCCGACGCCGACTACGACGACCTGAAAACCAAATACACCACGGAAGCCCTCGCTGCTTTGCGCGGAGAACACCCGGGAGGCGAGATGCGAGATGCGGGAAGCGTGGTATCCGACGCAGTCTCGCATCCTGCATCCCGCATGTCGCATCCCGTTTGTCCCAACCACGGAACCCGTCCCGAATCGGACGCACAGTTCTGTTCCGAATGCGGCCGCCGTCTCGCCACCGCGCCCGGCTATTGCGCGCGCTGCGGCGCGGCGCTCGAGTCTGACGCCCACTACTGCCACTCGTGCGGAGCGCGCGTTGCCGCTTGAGGCAGCCGCACTTGACGGCGGGACGTCCCCCGTCCTAGACTGCGTACCCGGAAGGACTCCAAGCCCCGTTGCGCCCGCATGCGGCTCAACGGGGCATTTCTTTTTCCAGAGCTTGGGGGCTCATGTCGCCCAACGCGCCGCTCCAACCCAGGCCCTCCCGGATCAAGCTGCTGCTCGCCGACGACCGCTGGGTCGTCCGCGAAGGCCTGAAGCGCATGATCGCACAATGCGTCGATATGAAGGTCGTCGGCGAGGCGGCAACACCGGACGAGGTGCTCGAGCAACTGCAACCGACTGAAGTCGACGTGATACTGCTCGACGCGTGGCTCGGCGGCCCCAAGACGCGGGGCCTCATCCGCGAAATACGGCGCCGCCACGCCCGGTGCCGCGTGCTCGTGTTGAACGTGCACGGGCGGGATCCGAATGCCCTGCGCCTGCTGGGGACGGGCGCCGCCGGATACCTCGGCAAGGATCATTCGCGTGAGCAACTGATTGACGCGATTCGGCAGGTGGTGCGCGGCGCCTCGTACGTGAGCCCGTCGCTCGCCAGCCGGCTCATCACCGACTGGAGAGGCGGCGGGAGAAGGCCGCAGCATGCCATGCTCTCAGACCGAGAGTACCAGGTGCTGTGCAGGTTCAGCTCCGGAATCCCGTTCAAGCAAATCGCCGCCGAGCTCGGCGTGAGCCCCAAAACGGTGAGCACGTACCGGAGCCGGATTCTCGACAAACTCAAACTGAAGACTAACGCGGAGATCATCCGGTACGCGATCGAACGCCGCCTCGTGCCCCGCTCAACGGCCGGGTTGCCGCGGCGTCAGAAAAGTCCGACAGACCGCTCGGCCAGACTCTGACGAGGACCGTCGTACTTTCTTCCACCACATGCGCGCTGCGAATCGTGTCGCGGTTCAGTGCCCCCGCCTTACATCGATGCGCGCGGGCGTCGCTGCATCCTTGCGACGTGGCGAAACAGCATCGCGGCACCCCCCTTGCGTTCCACGCGGAGCGTCCTAGTTCGCTCGAGTCTGTGACTCGAGGAAGGAGGCGTACCGCAATGGCAATTCGACTGAATACGGCGCTCGCCACCGGCCTGCTCGCGGCCGCGGCGCTGACGCTCGGGTGCTCCGAGCGTCAACCGCCGCTGGCGGGCGTGCTGGCAGATGTCAGCACGTCTTCCGCGACCCAGGCGACAAGCTACAGCGGTCGTGCCACGGTGCTGCAGGCCACCGTGCTTGGTTTCCCTCCCGTGGTGCTGGCCGATGCCGGCTCTCTGCCGCCGTCGGGTGGTGCCCAGGAAGCGTCGCTTCTGAACGCGAGCGTGCCCGGCCTGCTGACGGCCGAGGTGTTGCACGCGTCCACGGTGGGTCAAGGCAACGCAAGCCGCTCCGAAGCGTCGGTGGCCGAACTATCGCTGACGGTTGCCGGCAATACGGTTTCGGCCGGCCTGCTCCAGGCGCGCGCCTCTGCCGTTTGCGGCGACGGCGGGGCGACGGCGACCGGTTCCTCCAACATCACCGCGCTGTCCGTGAACGGCCAAACCGTCACGATCTCGGGTGTGCCCAACCAGAGAGTACCGTTGCTCGTTGGCGAAGTGATCATCAACGAGCAAACGAGCAACGGGGCGGGCGACATCACTGTCAACGCGCTCCATATCGAGGTACCTGGGGTCGCGGACGTGATCGTATCCTCGGCGCATGCCGATATCACCTGCCAACCGGCTCTGCCTCCCCCCGTTTGCGCCGGGGCGGATTTCGTCACCGGCGGCGGCTGGATCACCGGCACGCCCTCCGGCGCCAAGGCCAACTTTGGTGTCGCTGGCGGGATCAAGCAGGGGCAGTTCTGGGGCCATCTGACCTACATTGACCATGGCCCCAACGGGCCGCGGGTCAAAGGCACCGGCGTAACCGTCTACAAGGTGGTGAACCCGACCACGCGCCATATCGAGGGTACTGCTCAGGTGAATGGCCAGGACGGGTTCACGTATCAGGTGGACGTCGCAGACAACGGCGAGCCCGGAGGCAGCGACACCTTCACGCTCCAGCTGTCTGGCGGCTACGGCGCCTCGGGCACCCTGGCGGGTGGCAACATCCAGTTGCACGTACCGAGTTGCCAGTAACGCGCACCACTCGCTGCAGGGCGGCGATCCCCTGTCGGGGTCGTCCGCCCAGCGAGGGTGGTCGGTCCCGCTAGTTGGGCCTGGCCGCGTTCAGGATCGCCGTCGCCCGGTCGAATTGCTTCGCCGCCGTCTCCACGGCCGGATCGGACGCCGCCGCGATCCGGTAGAGTCCCTCTTCGCCCCACTTGGCCAGCGCGACCGAGCGCACCA
>DASQAM010000139.1:0-2909 GCA_035635735.1 Gemmatimonadales bacterium
GACCGTCCGCGACGATGCGATCGCCCTTGGGAGCTGTGAACCGCATGGCAAAACGACTGGGACGCATCTGGTACAGCCGGCCACGCGTCGTGTCGGGGGTCCCGATCATCGGGTTGGCGATGATCTGCACGAAGTCGGCGGAGAGGCTGGTGATCGTTTGGTAGGTCGCGCTGGCGCGGTCGAGAAGCGGCCAGGGGTCGGGGGACTGGAGCCCCAGGGAGATCCCGATCGCGACGAATGCGGAATGCGGCACTTGTCTACGCCCCCACCGGCGCCGGCTCCGCCACGCGGCGCCCGATGACCTCGGCGATCACGCGGATCTCCCGCATCAGCTGCGCGAACTGGTCGGGGAACAGGGTCTGCGCTCCGTCCGACAGGGCCTGCTCGGGGTTGGGGTGCACCTCGACAATGATGCCGTCCGCCCCCGCGGCGACCGCCGCGCGGGCCATGGGGATCACCTTGTCGCGCAGCCCGGTGCCGTGCGATGGGTCCGCGATGATGGGCAAGTGTGACAGCTTGTGCACCACCGGAATCGCGGTGAGGTCGAACACGTTGCGCGTGGCGGTGTCGAACCCGCGAATGCCGCGCTCGCACAGGATGACGTCGTGGTTCCCCTCGGCGAGCACGTATTCCGCGGAGAGGAGCAGCTCCTCGATGGTCGCGGCCATCCCGCGCTTCAGGAGCACGGCCTTCTTCGCCCGCCCCGCCGCCTTGAGCAGCGAGGAGTTCTGCATGTTGCGGGCGCCGATCTGGATGATGTCCGCGACCTCGGCCACGTATCCAACGCCTTCGGGATCCATAGCCTCGGTGCAGATGAGGAGACCGGTCTCCTCACGTGCCTTGGCGAGTAGCTTGAGCGCCGGGCGGCCCAGGCCCTGGAATGCGTACGGGGAGGTGCGGGGCTTCCAGGCGCCGCCGCGCAGAATCACCGCCCCCGCCTCCTTCACCAGCCGTGCCGCATCGATGATCTGCCGTTCACTCTCCACCGAGCACGGGCCCGCGATGGCGACCACGTCGGTGCCGCCCACAGCCACGCCGCCGGGAAGGCGGACGACGGTGTTCTCCGCTTGCCACTCCCGGCTCACCTGCTTGTACGGCTTGGTGACGTGGATGACGTCCTGAACGCCGGGAAGCCCTTCCAGTCGCGAGGCGTCGACCCGTCCGTCGTTCCCGACCAGGCCGACCGCGGTGCGCTGCGCCCCGGGCATGGACCGGGCCTTGTACCCCATCTCCTCGATCACCGCGATGACGCGCCGGACCTCCGCCTCCGTCGCGCCGTGACGCATCACGATCAGCACCGCTACTTCCCTCCGATGGTGAACCGGTCGCCGTCGCGGGCCGCCGTGACCCGTCCGGTGAACCGCGTCCCGGCCGCACGCGCCGGGTCCGAAGTTTCAACCGGCGGATAGAAGTGCGTCAAGACGAGCTGCCGGGCCTTGGCATCCCGGGCCAGCTCGCCCGCTTGCTCCGGCGTGAGATGGATGTCCATGGCCATCTCCTTGGGCAGGGAGCACTCCGCGAGCAGCAGGTCGGCGCCGGAGGCCCAGCGGGCCAGCTCGCTCGAGGGCCCCGTGTCGCCGGTGTAGACCAGCCGGCCCTCGGGCGCGGTCAGAGACAGGGCCACGCTCTCGGAGGTGTGGGGCACCGGGAACGTCTCGAGGCTGACCTCGGCGTCGAGCGGGAACGGCTCGCCGTTCTGCACGTCCAGGATGCCGATCGGGAAGCCCGGGTCGAGCAGCCACGAGCCGTATCCTTCGGCCAGCTGCTTCACGAGCCGTACCACGCCCCTCGGGCCCAGGATCACGAGGGACTCCTGGCGCGGCGGCACTGTCGTGTACTTGAGGGCGTACACCAGCATCGGTAGCTCGCCCCAATGGTCCGGGTGGAAGTGCGACAGGACCACGTGGGTAACCTGATGCCACGGCAGGTCGAATTGCGCGAGGCGATGCAGCGCCCCCGCGCCGCAGTCGAGCAGGATCTTCAGGTTCCCCCGAGCCACCCAATGGCATGCCGACGTCCGGGTGGCCGACGGCGCGACCGTCCCGGTGCCGACGGTGACCAGGTCCACTCAGGCTGGCTCCATCTGGCCGAGTCGCACCCCGACGATGGTCGAAACGCCGGGCTCCTGCATGGTGACCCCGTACACGGCGTCGGCGGCCTGCATGGTGCGCGGGTTGTGCGTGATGACGATGAACTGCGTCAAGTCCTTGAACTCCGCGAGCAGGCGCACGTAGCGGCCCACGTTGGCGTCGTCCAGGGGCGCGTCCACCTCGTCGAGCAGGCAGAAGGGACTCGGCTTGGTGAGGAAGATCGCGAACAGGAGCGACACGGCGACGAGCGTGCGCTCGCCGGACGAGAGCAGGTGGATCCGTTGCGTGCGCTTCCCGCGCGGCGCCGCGTGGATCTCGATCTCGCTCTCGAGCGGCTCGTCCTCGTTCGCGAGCCGCACGTCGCATTCACCCCCGCCGAACAGCGTCTGGAACACCGTGCGGAAGTTCTCCCGCACCTTCCCGAACGACTCGAGGAACATCGCCTTGGCGGTCTGATCGATCTCACGCGCCGCCTGCTGGAGCGACTGACGCGCCGCCACGAGGTCATCCCGCTGCGTCATCAGGAACTCCAAGCGTTTGACCTCCTCTCCGTGCTCGTCCACCGCGAGGGCGTTGACGGGTCCGACCGCGTCGATCGCCTCCCGCAACCGCTCGTCCTCCTGACGCAGCCACGCGAGGTCGCCCGTGACCTCGGGCGCTTCGGCGAGCAGCTGGTCCAGGGGCTTCCGCCATTCGGCCTCGACCCGCGCGACGAGCCCGCGCCGGCGGCCCAGGACCTCGGTACGCTCGAGCTCGAGTTTGTGCTCCTCCGCGCCACGGGCGTCCAGCGCCTTGCGAGTGTCCTCGAGCGCCGCTTCC
>DASQAM010000140.1:0-5699 GCA_035635735.1 Gemmatimonadales bacterium
CATGCGCACGATCGCGCCGACGTACGGCTGACCGGCCGAGTACTTCACCTCTACGCCCTCGTAGTCCATGCAGATGTTGTTGGTGGGGACGTAGAACAGCTTGGTGATCGGTGAGTACGCGGAGGGTTGCTGATCCTTGAAACCGATGGCGGCGGGGCAAATACCCTCGGTGTTCTTCTTCGAGGTGGTCCCGTACTGCGGGTTGCGGACCGGGAGACCCGTCGAGAGATCGATCTTCGATGCCCAGTTGACCGGCCCGAAGGGCTCGGCCACGAGCACTTTGCCGTTGGTCCGATCGACGGTGTAGCCGAAGCCGTTGCGGTCGAAGTGCACCAGCGCCTTCACCGGCTTCCCGCCGATCGTCAGGTCGACGAGGACGTTCTCGTTCACGCCATCGTAGTCCCACTCATCGTGCGGCGTCATCTGATACGCCCACTTCGCCTCCCCGTTGTCCGGGTTACGGGCGAAGACCGTCATCGACCACTTGTTGTCGCCGGGACGCTGATCGGGGTTCCAGCTGACCGGGTTGCCCGAGCTGTAGTAGAACAGGTTCAGCGTCGGATCGTAGGAATACCAGCCCCACGTGGTCCCGCCGCCGCGCGTCCACTCGTCGCCCTGCCAGGTGCTGACGCCGAGGTCCTTGCCGCGGTGCGACGCGTAGTTCGGGTTGGCATCGCCGACGATCTTGACGTCGGCGTCCGGGCCCGTCGAATACGCGCGCCACACTTCCTTGCCGCTGTTCACGTCGTACGCCGTCACGCGACCGCGCACGCCGAACTCACCACCCGAGATGCCCGCGATCACGATGTCTTTGATCACGATCGGCGCGTTCGTCATGGTGGAACCGGTCTTGTAGTCGGCGTTCGGCACGCGCCAAATCTGCTTGCCGGTCTTCGCATCGAGCGCCAGCAGATCGCCGGCGAGCAGCTCGATGAACAGCTTGCCGCTCGGATGGTAGGCGAGGCCGCGGTTCACCAGATCGCAGCACGCGATCGGCTTCGCCTCGGGCGGCTGGGCCGGAACATGCTTCCAGATCATCGGCGCGCCCTCTTTGGTCAGATCGAGCGCGAACACGATGTTCGGGAACGCGCTGTGCACGTACATCACGGTGCCGATCACCAGCGGGTTCCCCTCATGGCCGTTCAGCACGCCGGTCGAGAACGTCCAGGAGGCCTTGAGGTTCTTCACGTTCGCCTTGTTGATCGCCGTAAGCGGGCTGTACCGCTGCAGGTCGGGAGTCCGACCCGTCATGGTCCATTGGCCCGCTTCCTGGGCGATGGCGGACGCCGTGACGAGCACCATCAAGCTCGCCGCGAGTCCACCGGACAGCAGTTTGAAGCGGTTCATAGCTGACCTCATGTTGAGGATGAGGATGTGAAAAAAACGGTCCAGACAAACTTTGCCCGTCAGAATCCGGAGACCCGCGCGACAGCGGGGGGCCCGCGTTCCCAACAGGCGACAACCATCGTCCGACTCCTTCACACCGGGACTGCTGCTAGGGATAGTGGTTATATCCCGAGTTGCAACGACTGTCAATCGCGCGTTCGAGTGAACTCAATCACCGGGAAAAGACCCCCCTTTCGGACCTGAAATGGCATCTCCTTCGCGCCACACGCGAGCGCCGCCCACGCTGAAACCGCCTTCATATACCAAGCCCCCGGCGGCTACAGCCGCGCGCACCCGCTCCGCCAGCGCCCGCGACGCAGCCGGATCGCCCACGATGCCGTACACGGCGGGGCCCCATGAGCTCTGCCCCACACCGACGGCGCCCCACGCCCGCAGTCGCTCGACCAACTCGCCTGTCTCACCCGGCGCGAACACCCCGCCCTGCGCGGGCGCGAACCAGCCGCCCGTGATGCGCTGCACTTCGCCCAGCGCGGCTCCAAACCCCGCCAAGTCGGCTTGGGCGAGGGCCGGAAGGAGTTGCATCAGTACGAGATGCGCGACGTGCTCGACGTCGCGTGCGCTCGGAATTGGAAGGCGCGCGAACGCCGCCGCCTCGTCGTCACCTGCGAGCCCGGGTTTTCCCCGCGGCACCGCGACGACGCAGCGCCATGAATCGGGGAACGGCAGCCGGGCCAAGAGCGGCGCGACCCGCTCGGTGCCCGCGGTCCGTCCGCCTTCCAGCACGAAGCCCCCGTACGCGAACGTCCACGTGCCCACGCCGGAGCGGCGCCCGCGATCCACTGCTTGGGCCAGCGCCATCACATCGGTAGGGAGACCGGACAGCTCGGCGCTCGCGCGCGCCACGGCGAGCGCGAGCTGCGTGCCCGAGCCGAGCCCTGAGTGGGTGGGAATGGCCCGATGCAAGCAGAAGTGGAGTCGCAAGTCCAACCCGTGGTGCCGTGCGAACCGGCGAGCGAACTCGAGCGCCCGGGCCGCGTCGGGCCCTTCGGCTTTGAGCTCGCTGGCCGGGCGGGCCTCGAGGAGAAGGGAGGGAGCCGGAACCGCCGCGCCGATCCCGCCGAAGCGCCGCCCCAGATCACCCCGCAGATCGAGCACGCCGAAGTGCAGGCGCGCCGGCGCCTCGACGAACACCGCTTCGCTCATGCGGGAGCGACCTCCCGGGCGGTGCGGACATACTCGCTGAGCAGCGCCATCGCCTCCCGTTCGCGCGGGCCCGCCGTCTTGTCCACGATCACCTGGAGCCGCGCAAACTCGGCGCGGATCTGCTCGGCGGGCAGGAGGCGGGTGCGGGTCGCGAGGATCGCGGCCTCGAGCACCGCGTGCCGGGCACGGTTGAAGCCCAGGAACTCGCGGCGCATGCCGCGGTGCACGACGCGAGTCATGATCCGCGCGCGGGGCGGGGTCGCGTCCAGTGTGCGCACTTCGACCTCGCGCCAGGAGCAGGCCGCTTCGAGCACGACGCCGTGCACCACGGTCGCGGGGACTGCCGCAAACTGGACGTTCGCGATCGCTCCCTGCGCGAACAGCATCACGTCATCGGTGAGGTTGATCACAGCAGCCCTCGTCGCCTCGAGGTTCCGAAACGTCGTGGTCTCGAGGAACGGCTTGATCACGATCTCTTCTTCTCCCCACTCGACACCCATGGGGGCGAAGTTGATTGCCCCGCGAATGTCCATCGTGGTGAGCACGGACTCGATGATCACCGGACCAGCGCGACCGGAGGTGGAGCGACGGCGGGGTCTGGGAGATCGGGGGGCGTGGCGCTCGCGCCCCCGACGCCGTCCGCCCGGCTCGGCAGATCGTCGATCCGCGCCGCCATGCCGTGCAGGAAGCGGTCGACGAGGACGTAGCCGTACTCGGTGAGTACGGACTCAGGGTGAAACTGCAGCCCGGTCACCGGGTGGCGCGTGTGCTGGACCGCCATGATCTCCCCGTCCTCGGCGCTGGCCGTGACGCGCAGCTCGGAGGGGAGCCCCGAGCGGGAGATGACGAGCGAGTGGTAGCGCGCGGCCGTGAACGGGTTCGGGAGACCGGCGAAGAGACCAGTCCCGTCGTGGCGGATGCGGGACGCTTTGCCGTGCATCGGACGCCCGGCGCGCACGATGCCGGCACCGTAGGCGGCGCCGATGCACTGATGCCCCAGACACACACCGAGGATCGGGATCATCGGCCCGAACCACCGCACGACGTCCGTCGAAATCCCCGCCTCGCCCGGAGAACAGGGCCCGGGGGAGATGATGATATGCGAAGGTCCGAGTCGCTCGATCTCCTCGTGCGACGTAGCGTCATGGCGTCGTACAACGGCCTCTTCTCCCAACTCGCGCACGTAGCGGGCCAGGTTGTAGACGAACGAGTCGTAGTTGTCGATCAGCAGGATCATGGGACGAGCGCGGCGATGAGTCCGCGGGCCTTGTCGAGCGTCTCGCGGTACTCCTGCTCGGGATCGGAATCGGCCACGATGCCGCCGCCGACTTGGAAGTACACGTCGCTGCCGAGCACGAGACCGGTGCGGATCACGATGCTCGTATCTGCGGCGCCCGAGAGCGAGAGATACCCGATGGAGCCGCAGTAAGCGGCGCGCTGGGTGGGCTCGAGCTCCGCGATGATCTGCATCGCCCGAACCTTGGGCGCACCGGTGATCGAGCCGCCGGGGAATGCGGCCCGCAACAGGTCCAGGGCGTCGTGCTCCGGCGCGAGCTCGCCCACCACGGTGGAGACGAGGTGGTGGACCGTGGCGTAGTGCTCGACGGCGAACAGCTCGGGCACGCGGACGGTGCCCGCGCGGCACACGCGCGACAAATCGTTCCGGAGGAGATCCACGATCATCACGTTCTCGGCCCGGTCCTTGTCACTCTCCACGAGCGCGCGCGCGAGCGCCGCGTCGTGCTCGGGGGAGAGCCCCCGGGGACGGGTTCCCTTGATGGGCCGCGTCTCGACTGCGCCACCGGGGTGCACCCGCAGGAAGCGCTCGGGGGACGAGCTCGCCACCACCAGGTCGCCGAAATCGAGGTAGGCGGAGAAGGGCGCCGGATTACGGCTCCGCAGCCGGCGGTACAGGTCGAGCGGCGTGCCGACCAGCGGCGCTTGGAGCCGCTGCGACAGGTTCGCCTGGAAAATGTCACCCGCGTAGACGTACTCGATGACGCGCCCGACGGCGTCGAGGTAGCCCTCGCGCGTGAAATTCGACCGGACGCCGGGAACGTCGGGAACCGGGTAGGAGGGTGCGGCCGATTGACGAGTCGAACGCGCGGGGTCCCCCTGCGCGACAAAACGACGCAGTCGCTCCGGGAGACCCCGCGCATTCGACCCGTCCGCCAACCGCTCCCGCACGAACGCCAGACGCTGAACCGCGCGCCGCTCGCCCGCTGCTCCACGCTCGGGCATCCCCGTTGAAATGACCCACGCCCGTCCGGTTGTGTGGTCCCAGCCGATCACCCAGTCATACAGACCGAGCAGCAGGTCGGGCACGGCCAAATCGTCGTAGCGCGGCCGCGGGACGCGCTCCAGCATCATGCCCCAATCGTACCCGACGTAGCCTGCGGCACCGCCCTGGAACGGCGGGAGCTCCGCCACCGGCGAGGTCGCGTGTGACGCCACGAGCGCGCCGACATGCGCCAGCGGGTCTGCCGCGACTCGGATCCACGTTCCCTCCACGAGCTGCTGGGTGAGCAGCCCCTTCGAGCGCACCGCCGTGGCGGGGTCGGCCGCGAGAAATGAGTAGCGCCCCAAGTGCTCCGGATCTGACGCGCTGTCGAGGAACAAGAGAAAGGG
Source organism: Gemmatimonadales bacterium (assembly GCA_035635735.1). Classification (GTDB taxonomy): domain Bacteria; phylum Gemmatimonadota; class Gemmatimonadetes; order Gemmatimonadales; family GWC2-71-9; genus AG41. The sequence goes on from DASQAM010000140.1 coordinate 5,179, forward strand.
CAGGTCCTGAAAGCGCGCGCACGTGTCGAGGGGATCGGGGGCGGGCACGAGCTCGTGGAGCAGCGGTGCCGCCGCGCTCATCGGCTCCCCTTGGCGCGACCGGTGCGGGCCCGCGCGCGGGCGGACCGCTGGGTGAGCTTCACATGCTCCGGCCCGCGGTCGTCCGGCGGCGTCAGGTAGCCCCACTGCAGCGCACCTTCCTGTCGGTACGTTTTCCCCAGGGTGATGGCGAGCTTCGCCTTCATGAGCTCGCGGCCGAGGTAGAAGGCATGCGTTGCTTCGTCCACATCGAGCTGGGCGAAGATCTCGTGGATGTCCGTGCCACGCACGAACCGCTCGTTGTTGAACACCGTGATCGAGTCGCGGTCGGTGAAGATGCGGTAGTTCGGGTCCGTGACGGCGCGCTGCAGCTCCCGCAGCTCGGCCTCGGCGTAGGCCAGAATCGCCGGATCCTTCACGGTGACGAGCCGATCGTCCACCCCTTTGGGAAGCGCCTTGTGGGTGACCGCGTGGTACATGAG
>DASQAM010000141.1:0-2430 GCA_035635735.1 Gemmatimonadales bacterium
GGGAGTACACCTCGATCATGTCCGGGGTCACGCCGAACAGGCGCCGGGCGCGACTCGAATCGGCGCGGTACACGTAGTACTCCACCGGCATGCCGCGCCACGTGTCGGCGAGCTTGACGAGCGGTGCGACGATGAGGGACACGAGATAGGTCGCGCTGCGCGGGTCCTGGCGCCACGTGACAGTATGGGTGCCGTCGGGATTTCTCCGGTCGGCCACCAGTCGCCCGTTCGAGACCACGCTGTACTGCCGCGGCACCGTGGCCGCGAGCTCCCAGGTCATCTTATCGTTCGGGAAGTCGTAGGTCGGGAACCAGAAGTGGTTGTTGTGGTCCTCGCCCTGGCTCCAGATCTGTTGCGGCCGGTGCTCCCGGCCCTCGGGCTCGATGAACGTCAGCCCGCGGCCGTTGTCGATGCGCGCGTGGTAGTCGATCGAAAAGCGTAGCGTGTCGTGGAAGGCGAGCGGGCGCGCGGGGTACACCACGAGCGTGTCGCCATGGGCGGCACTCCGGAGGCTCGTCCCGCGGGCGTCGACGATCCGCGACACGACGAGCCGTTTGCCCGCATCGAGGATCACGGAGTCCAGGCCAGGGCGGAGCGCCACCAGCGTGGTCGTCACGCGGCCGTCGAGCGAGGTCGAGTCCCAATCGAAGTTCCGGACCTCGATAGCTTGATGCACCAGGTCGTAATCGTGGGACCGCGTGTAGGCATCGTTGGCCACCCGCTCGGCGTTCGACTGCGCGGCGATGGGAGCGGCGAGGGCGAGCAGGGCGGCACAGCTGAGGGGGAGGCGCATGCCCTAATCTAGTCTGGACGGCGGAGCCTTTCCGATGCAGAATTCGGCGGCCGCCAACACGCCCTTCACAGGAGATTCGAGGATGCGATCCACGCTCGGAACCATGTTGCTTGCCGTTTGCGCCCTCCCCACCGTGATCGCCGCCCAGAACCCGGTCAGCAATGGCATCCGGGCCCTGGCGCAGCGCCAGACGAAGAACATCGTAGACGCCGCGGAGGAGATGCCGGCCGACAAGTACGGCTATAAACCCACGCCCGCCCAGATGACCTACGGGGACGTGGTTGCCCACCTGATCAAGGAAGGGAACAACTATCTGTGCAGCGCGGCGTCTGGGATGAAGCAGCCCGACGCGGACAAGTTCACGGGGGCGGATCCCAAGGACAAGCTCGTGGCTGGCCTCAAGGCCTCGTTCAAGTTCTGCGAGACCGTGCTGGGGCAGATCCAGGACGCGCAGCTGGGCGACAGCATCGACTTCTTCGGCGGCCGTAAGGTGACGAAGGCGATGGCGGGGCTGATCACCGTGGCTGACTGGGCAGACCACTACAGCCAGATGGCGATCTACCTGCGCTTGAACGGACTGCTGCCGCCGACCGCCAAAAAGGGGATGGACTAGCGGTCCTTGAGGATCTCGCGTGCGGCGTTGTAACCGCACGCGCCCATGACGCCGCCGCCCGGATGCGTCGCCGAGCCGCAGAGGTACAGCCCCTTGATCGGGGTGCGGTAGTCGGCGTACCCGGGCAGCGGGCGCAGGAAGAACAGCTGTGACAGGGTCATGGCGCCCTGGAAGATGTTCCCACCCGTGAGGCCGAAGCGGCGCTCCAGATCGAGCGGCGAGAGCACCTGCCGGTCGATCACGGAGCGCTTGAAGTTCGGCGCGTATTCGTTGAGGATGTCGAAGCAGCGATCCGCAAACTGGTCTTTCACGGCATCCCAGGTCGTATCGCGCAGCCGATACGGCGCGTACTGCACGAAAAACGACATGACGTGCTTGCCGGAGGGCGCGACGGTCGTGTCCACCACGGACGGAATGGTGCACTCGAGAATCGGATCCGCCGACGGGCGTCCGTACTTGGCGTCGTCGTACGCCCGCTCGATGTAGTCGAGCGTCGGCGCCAGGTGGATCGTGCCGCGCAGGTGTCCGTTCGGCGGCAGGCCGCTGCCGCGCACGGCGGTGAAATCCGGAAGCTCCGACAGCGCCACGTTGATCTTGAGCGAGGCGCTCGCGTAGTCGATATTTTTCACGGCGGCGACGAACTCGGGCTCCAGCTCCTGCTGCTCGAGCAGCTGCAGGAACGTGACGTGCGCGTCGGCGTTCGAGACGACCTTTTTGGCCTGGAACTCGGTCCCGTCCTCGAGTGCCACTCCCTTCACCCGGCCCCGGCGGGTGACGATCTTCGCCACCGGACTGTTCACGCGGATCTCCGCCCCGCGCGCTCGCGCTGCGGACGCGAGCGCCTGCGAGATACCCCCCATCCCGCCTCGCACGTAGCCCCACATGCCCCGCACCCCGTTGCACTCGCCCATCACATGGTGGAACAGCACGTACGCGGTGCCCGGCACCGTTGGCGACGCCATCGCGCCGATGATCGCGTCGGTCGCAAGCGCGATCTTCAGCTGCTCCGACTCGAACCAGCGAT
>DASQAM010000142.1:0-1524 GCA_035635735.1 Gemmatimonadales bacterium
ACGGCGATGCTCGTCCTGATCAGCGGGCTGGTCTTGCTGCTCACGTCCGCCGCGTTCGCCGGGTACCAGTACTGGTCGCTCCGCTCGGCAACGCGCGACGCCCTCGCCGTCCGCGGTCGGATCATCGCCGCCAACAGCACGGCCTCGCTGGCCTTTGCCAACGTTGCCGACGCCAGGGAGATCCTCTCCGCCCTGCGCACCGACCGGCACACCGTGGCTGCGGTCCTGTACGACAAGGGCGGCCACGTGTTCGCGGGGTACCCCACGGGCGTGGCCGGCGATGTCGTCCCGGCGGTGCCGGGGCCGGACGGGTATCGCTTCGAGCGCGGGTTGCTGATCGGCTTCCAGCCGGTAGAAGAAGCCGGCAGCCAGCGTCTCGGCACGTTGTACCTCGCGTCCGATCTCGCAGCCATCTACGACACCTTCCGGCTCTCCGGCGTCATCGGCCTGGCGGTCATGGCCGTCGCCTTACTGGCGGCGTACCTCCTGTCCATGGTCCTGCAGGGTACGATCTCGCAGCCCATTCTGGCGCTGGCGGAGACGGCCAAAGCCGTTTCCACGCGACAGGATTACTCCGTCCGGGCCGCCAAGCTCGGCGCGGACGAGCTGGGCGCGCTGACCGATGCCTTCAACCAGATGCTCGGCCGCATCGAGGACCAGAAGAACGAGCTGCAGCGCTACGCTGCCGAGCTCGAGCAGCGTGTGGAGGAGCGGACCCACGAGCTCCAGGAGCGCAACGAGTCGCTGCGGCGCAACGCGGCCGAGCTGCTCGCCGCCAACACCGAGCTCGACGCATTCGCCTACTCGGTATCGCACGACCTGCGGGCGCCGCTGCGCAGTATCGACGGATTCAGCCAGATACTGCTCGAAGATTATGCCGGGAAGCTGGACGAGGCGGGACAGGAGTCGCTGCACCGGGTGCGCGCCGCCAGCCAGCGGATGGGCACGTTGATCGACGACCTGCTGAAGCTCGCCCGGGTGACCCGTGCGGAGATCCGGACCGAGGACGTGGACCTGAGCGGCATAGCGCACGACATCGTGGCCGATCTGCAACGGACGACCCCGGAACGACAGGTGGAATTCGCGATCGCCTCGGGGCTCAGGGCGCGAGGCGACGCGCGGCTGCTGCGCGTGGCCCTCGACAATCTGCTGCGGAACAGCTGGAAGTACACCGCGAAGCAACCGCAGCCGCGGGTCCAATTCGCTTCGGTCGAAGCGAACGGTGGCCGGGCCTTCATGGTCCGGGACAACGGCGCCGGCTTCGACATGAAGTATGCGGATAAGTTGTTCGGAGTATTCCAGCGACTGCATTCCGCTGCTGACTTCGAGGGCACCGGCATCGGTCTTGCCACCGTCCGGCGCATCATCAACCGGCACGGCGGTCGGATCTGGGCGGAAGGCGCCGTCGATCAGGGAGCGACGTTCTACTTCACTCTGTGACGGCCCGCTTCCCGCGGGCCTGGAGGCTCTTGTGAACCCGGGAAAGATCCTGCTGGTGGAAGACAACCCTGACGATGTCGCGTT
>DASQAM010000143.1:0-6141 GCA_035635735.1 Gemmatimonadales bacterium
GTCGTGCCCAGGGTCACCGACACCAGCGCCTGGGTCTGGCCGCGCGTGAACAGGGCGGAGCCGTGCGTGCGCGGCAGCGTGCCCACCTCGCAGCTGATCGGCCGGACGGTGTCCAGGTCGCGTCCGTCCACCCGCTCGCCGTTGGTCAGCACCTGGTTGCGCATCGTGTGATACTCGATGTCCTCGATGACGTTGCCGACGTCCTTCATGTTCTCGGGGAACTCAGGCCCCAGCTCTTCCTGAATCGTCGCCTTCAAGGCCGCGAGCGCCTGCGCCCGCTCGGACTTCTCGGGCAGATTGAGCGCCTCGGACACCCGGGCCTCGGCGAGCTGCTTCACTCGCGCCACCAGCTCCGCCGAGGGCTCGACTTTGGTCCATTCCATCTTGGGCTGGCGCATGTCGGCGACCAGCTCGTTCGCGGCATCGAGCAGCTCGCGGATGCCCTTGTGCGCCACCTCGAGGCCCTTCACGATCTCGGCCTCCGTGAGCTCGAGCGCCCCGCCCTCCACCATGACGATCGAATCCTTCGACCCGGACACCACCATGTCCACGTCGGAGAACTCGAGCTGCTGGAAGGTGGGATTCAGGATCCAGGCGCCCTCCACCCGTCCCACCCGGACGGCCGCGATCGGGCCGTTCCATGGCACCTGGGACATGGTCAGCGCCGCCGAGGCCGCCGTCAGGCCCAGGACATCGGCGTCGTTCTCCTGGTCCGCGGAGAGGACGTACACGAACACCTGCACCTCGTTCTTGAACCCTTCCGGGAAGAGCGGCCGCACCGAGCGGTCGATCACCCGCGCGGCGAGAATCTCCTCGTCCTGTGGCCGGCCTTCGCGCTTCAAAAAACCGCCGGGGATCTTGCCGGCGGCATAGGCCTTCTCGCGATATTCGACGGTCAAGGGGAAGAACGGGAGGGTCGAGACGTTGTCCGACACGGTCACTGCGGCGAGCACGACTGTCTCCCCGAACTGCACGAGGCAGGAGCCCGCGGCCTGTTTGGCCAGGCGGCCCGCCTCGAGCTTCAGAGCGCGGCCCGCGAAGTTACGTTCTACGTGTTTCACCATATTGCCTGTCTAGAGCACAAAGAAATGCGCGAGGCGCCCCGGTGCTCTTCCGGGGCGCCCAACGCGACGCCAGCGGTGTTAATGGCGGAGACCCAGCTCGTCGATGAGCTGCCGATACCGTTCCAGGTCGTTGCGCTTCAGATACTCGAGCAGGCGCCTGCGCTGCGAGACCATCCTGAGGAGGCCGCGCTGCCCGTGGAAGTCCTTGGCGTGCACCCGGAAGTGATCGGTGAGGCTGTTGATCCGCTCGGTGAGCAGCGCGATCTGGACCGGGGCTGACCCCGTGTCTCCCTCGTGCTGCCCGTACTTCCTGACCGGCGTCGTCTTGTCGTACACTGTTCCAGTTCCCTAATTGTTGAGAGCGCAGTAACTTAGACCGCCGACACCGGTTTGTAAAGCCCTACGTGACCCACGCGCCCCCGCCGCACACCGACCTCATCGGCCGCACCGTCGGCCCCTACGACATCGAGCGTCTGCTCGGCCAGGGCGGGTTCGCCTGGGTGTTCGCGGGTCGGGAGCTGGACGGGACCCCCGTCGCGGTCAAGATCCTCATGCCGCGCTACGCCGGCGACCCCCAGTTCGAGAGCCGGTTCCGCAACGAAGCCGAAACCGCCGCCAAGATCCAGCACCCGAACATCATCCGCATCCGCTTCGTGGCGCGCTCCGGGAGCTACGTCTACTTCGCCATGGACCTGTGCGTCGACTCGCTCGCCGCGCGGCTGGAGCGCGAAGGTCCGCTCCCCGAGGCCGACATCGTGCGCATCGGGCGCGACGTGGCTCGGGCGCTCCAGTTCGCACACACCCAGGGTGTGATCCACCGCGATCTCAAGCCCGACAACATCCTGATCCACGCGGACGGCCGCGCCGTGCTGTCGGACTTCGGGATCGCGCGTGCGGTGTCGGGCTACGTGGTCTCGACCGGCGTGAACATGACCATCGGCACGCCGCAGTACCTCTCCCCCGAGCAGGCGCAGGGCCGACCGCTCGACGCGCGCCTCGATTTCTACGCCCTGGGCGTCACGCTCTTCAAGGCGGCGACCGGCGAGGTACCCTTCGCCTCCACCGATTGGTTCGAGCTGGCCCGGATGCACGTAGAGGCCTCGCCGCCCTCGCTGCGCAAGAAGCGGCCGCAGCTCTCCAAGCGGTTCGAGCGGGTGGTCATGAAATGCCTCGCGAAGCATCCCGACGATCGTTACCGCGATGCGAACGCGCTGCTCGCCGATCTGGAGGCGGTGGACCGAAAACCGGCGACGGGGTGGCTGGCGCGCTGGCGGGAGTGGTGGTCAGGGTGAAGCGGAGCTGCGGAACAGCGACCGGATCCAGGACATAATGCCGGGAAGCGAGATGCGGGATGCGGGATGCGTCGTCTCCACGGCCTTCACGTATCCCGCATCCCGCATCCCGCCTGCCGATAGCACCACTTCCGCCGCCTCCCGCAGCTGCGCTTCGTATTGTTTCGGGAACGGCCGTTCAGCGAGCCGAACATCGAAGCCCGACCCGCCCTGAACGGTGCCGAGCTCGACGATTCCGGGAGACGCTCGATCGATCACGTCGATCAACGGTTGTAACGTTTCCCGTTTTCCGTTTCTCGCATCCCGATAATACTCGGCGGCCACCGCCACGACGAGGCGCTCCGCTTTGACGCGGCCCGCCACGTAGCTCTCGAGCGTCTCCTTAACGGGGGAGGATCCGGATGGCATCGTTGGTGAGCGCCAGCACCATGAGGACGACCAGCAGGAAGAACCCGACGTTGCTGAGCCGGGTGCGCAGCTCGCGCGACAACGGCTTTCCGCGCACCGCTTCGGCGATGAGGAACATCAGCTGGCCACCGTCCAGGATCGGAATGGGCAGCAGATTCAGGATGGCCAGGTTGATCGAAAAGAACGCCACGAAGGTGAGGAACCAGTCGAGACCGAGGCGCGCGACTTGCCCCGAGATCTGGCCGACCGTAATGATGCCCCCGACCTCGCGGAACGAGGTCTGGTGAAGCACCAGTCCCTTCAAGAACCCCAGCACCACCACGCCCCGGCCCCAGGTTTCCTGAAAGCCGGAGACGATGGCGCGGCCCAGCGGCTCGCGCACGTGGATCGTGGGTGGATTGGGCGCGGCGCCGATGGCGCCGTATACGTGCGGCCGCGGCGAAGCGCTGTCGGTCTCGACCTTGCGCTCGGGCACCACGGTCACTTGCACGATTTGTCCGTCGCGTAGCACGTCGAAGCGCACCGGCTTGTCGGGGCTGTTCCACACCGTGCGCAGTACCTCGCTCCAGGACCGCACCGTATCGCCGTTGGCCCGCACCAGCAGGTCTCCCGGCCTGAGGCCCGCGCGGATCGCCGGCCGGCCCGGCTCGACCAGGCCGAGCCGTGGCGGGTCGAGTCGGGTGAGCGCCTGCGCCAGGGCCTGCCGGGTGGCGAGTCCGCCGTCGGACAGATGCACGACGATGGGCTCCGGGCGGCCGGCCACTTCGAACCGCAGCGTGGTCGGCCCCGCCAAAAGGTGGTCGAGCAGCGCGTTCCACGACCGGACCGTGTCGCCGTTCACGCGCACGATCCGATCGCCGAACTTGAGGCTCGCCAGCGCCTCGGTCCCGGGGGGCAGCGCGTGGGTGGCGACCGAATCGATCTCGGTGCTGGCGAGCTCCGGGGCGCCCGCGGTCGCGGCGAGACCGGAGTAGATGAGGAACGCGAACACCGCGTTCATGGTGACGCCCGCGAGGATCACGATCGTCCGTTTCCACACGGGCTGACGATCGAACGCGCGCGCCGGGTCGATCGGGACGGCGGACTTCCCGCCCTCCACACCTCCGGCCACGCCCTCGTCTTCGAGCCCTGCCATCTTCACGTACCCGCCGAGCGGCAGCCAGGACAGCCAGTACTCGGTCTCCCCGCGCCGCCAGCTCAGAAGGGGACGCCCGAAGCCGATGGAGAACCGCAGCACCTGAATGCCCACGGCCTTCGCCGCGAGGAAGTGGCCCATTTCGTGAACGAAGATCAGCGGACCGAGGACGACGATGAGCGCGGCGATGTTCAGGAGCACGCCGCCTCCCGCGCCAGGCGGCGCGCGTCCGCATCGGCAGCGAGCACCGTCTCGAGCGACGCCGCGTCGCGAACCTGGTGCGTCTCGAGCACGCGCGCGATGGTCTCCGCGATCCGGCCGAACCGGATCCTGCCCTCGAGGAACAGCTCCACCGCCACCTCGTTCGCCGCATTGAACGCGGTGGGGGCGGTCCCGCCCGCCGCGGCCGCCGCGCGCCCGAGCCCGTACGCCGGGTACAGCTCGGCGTGCACCGGCTCGAACGTAAGCGTCCCCGCCGCCACCGGATCGAAGCGACGCGCCCCCGGGTCCGGCACGCGGTCGGGATGGGTGAGCGCGTATAAAATGGGCAGCTCCATCGTCGGAAAACCGACCTGGGCGAGGACCGACCCGTCCACGAACTCGACGAACGCGTGCACCACCGACTGGGGATGGACGACCACGTCCACCGCCTCGTACGGCAGGCCGAACAGGAAATGCGCCTCGATCACCTCGAGTGCTTTGTTCACGAGACTAGCGGAGTCAACGGTGATCTTTTTCCCCATTTTCCAGGTCGGGTGGCGCAACGCTTCGTCCACCGTGGCACCCGCCACGCGCTCCGGGTCCCAGGTGCGGAACGGGCCGCCCGACGCCGTCAGAATGAGCCGCGCCAACTCTCCGGGTCGCCGCCCCGTGATGCATTGCAGCACGGCGCTGTGCTCCGAGTCGACCGGCACGATCTCTCCGCCGCCCTCGCGCGCGGTGCGCGTGACCAGCTCGCCCGCCATCACCAGCGTCTCCTTGTTGGCAAGCGCCACCCGCTTCCCTGCGGCCAGCGCGGCGAGCGTGGCCTCCAGGCCTGCTGCACCGACGATGCCGTTTACCACGATGCCGACATCGGGGCGGGTCGCGGCCTCTACCAGGCATTCGGGACCGCTACGCATCCCGCCTGCCGCCTCCCGCATCCCGCCGTTTACGATCCCGACGTACCCCGGCTTCCATTCGGCGACCTGTCGCTCGAGCAGCTCCGCGTTCGAATGCGCCGTCAGCGCCGCCACCCGAAACCGCTCTCGTTGGCGCGCCAGGACCTGGAGCGCCGTACAGCCGATCGATCCGGTGGACCCGAGAATCGCAACGCCGACGGTCATGCGAGGCCGAACCACCGGAACAGCGCCGCCGCCACCGGGGCGACGAAGTACACCGAATCGAGCCGATCGAGCACACCGCCGTGCCCCGGGATCAAGGACGACGAGTCCTTCACGCCCACCTCCCGCTTGAACAGCGACTCGGCGACGTCGCCCACCTGAGCCGCCACCGCCACCACCAACCCCACCGTCACCAGTTGCCAGAGCTCGAGCCGCAGGGCGACGCGCTCGAGCACCAGGGGACCGTATACCAGCGCCGCGAGCACGCCGCCCACGACCCCGCCGATGGCACCGGCCCACGTCTTCCGGGGCGAGAGCACAGGGGCGAGCTTCGGCCCGCCCACGAGCGCCCCGGCGGCCATCGCGCACGTGTCGCATACCCAGGTGATGACCAGGGGCATGACGGCGAGGGCGACCGAGCCGCGCGGGTGCGCGTCAGCGTGGGGACCGTGCCGGATCGCCACCAGGAATGCGAGCAGCGCCGAGGCGTACAGCGGCCCGAACGACGTGACCGCGAGCGCGGTGAGGGGGTGGCGCTCCGGCCCGCGGGCGGCGGCCACGACCAGCGCCACGAGCAGCCAGGCCGCGCCGCCGTACACCACGGGCTCCCAGTCGGCGTAGTCCTTCGCCCAGTAGGTGGCGAACGGGAAGGCAACAGCGGCGACGAAGCCGACCCATTCCAGCGGCTCGACCCCCTGCTTCTTCGCGAAGGCGTACACCTCGTTGGTGCCGAGCACGCCGAGCACCGCGATCCCCGCGGCCAGCACCCAACCTCCCAACCACAGCGCCGCCACGGCCCCGGCGATGGCCGGGACCGCGACCGCGATGCGCACCAGCAGGTTGCGGGACATGTCAGGCGGTGATCCGGCCGAACCTCCGGTCCCGTCCCTGGTAGTCGAGGATGGCCTGGAACAAGTCGC